>NZ_QSPK01000099.1 GCF_003436425.1 Eubacterium sp. TM05-53 | reverse complement strand
GTAATAACTATCACAAGCATAATTTAACACAAAGTGTAAGTTCTGTCATTATTCTATTCCCGATTTTTGGTAAATATTCATTTTTTGGTAATAGAATGATCCTTTTAATTTCTAATAGTGTGAACATCACGTTGCTCACTTGATTAAGAAAAAGGTGCTGAATTGCACCTTTAATTACTGCGTAACTTTTACATATGTTGGAATTGTATCCGCCATTATTCTTTTGGCGATTTCCATACTTCCAAACATGAATTCAAAACCTTTACCATAACTTGCAGGCGTACAGAAGTTTCCTAGATCTTGTAGTGTTTGTTTATCATCATTGATCATATCCACAACTAAGAACCAGTGGCTAGGCTGATTTTTGACAATTCTTTCTTTTAAATAAATAGAAAGAATGTCTGGGTGAGAATCACCAAATTCACAGATTGCTCTTTGAAGTTCGGTTACACTTGCGATAGGATCACGAAGCTTTAAACTATCACCTTTATGAATTGGATTTTCACTCACTTGAGATCCACGACTTTTATCTAATTCCACTAATAAATTACAGTCTAGTAAAACATTCGCTCCAAATGGATCGACCACAATACCATGAATCTGGTTTAATGCCATTTTCACAAAAGGCATATATTGATTGTAAGTCATAACCAATGAATGGATTTCACTATCTTGATCCCATTTTTTTAATTGATCCATACTTGAGAAGACTGGAAAGAAACTATCTCCCTTATCATTTTGAATCAAAGACAATTGAAATTGTGTATTGGGTTCAAAGACTAAGACTCCCTTTTCATTGCGAGTAGGTTCTTTATCCCATTGTGCTGGAATTAGAAAATTTGTAGATACAAACGCATCCAACAAGTTTCTAAATGCTGAATCTGTTTTTTCTTTATTAAATACAATTAATGTTTCTTGTAGTTTTTCATTTTTAAATTCATTTACCATATTTATTCCCCTGAAATCGTACACTCTTCAAATGCGATACTTGGACTTACAACCTGGTGATAACTCCAATCTAAATCGTTACCCACACTAATTACGTGTTTCATCATATTTAAGAAATTATTTGCGACGGTAACCAAGGTAACATTCTTATCTCTTTTACCATCCTTTACCCAGAAGCCTGAGCATTGTAGTGAGAAGTTTGTAGAAACAAAATCAAGTCCAGCATGAAGTCCAGCTAAATTCTGTACGACAAAGCCATCCTTAATTTTTGTACATAAATCCTCAAAACTATCATTTCCAGGTACAATGTAACAATTCATCGGTTGTACACTTACACTAGATGCGTAACCTGATTTAAAGCCATTTCCTGTACTCTTTGTATGCATTCGATTGGCACTTCTTGTGTCATGAAGCATCATAACATATTTTCCGTGATCCACCAAAGTTTTTGAAGAAGTTGGACAACCCTCATCATCAAAATTGGCAATACTTAAACAATCCGTATTCTTTGGATCATCCATAATTGTGATTTGTTCAGAGAAAATTTGTTTGTTGAATTTATCTTTTAAAGGTGATATTCCCTTATACATTAATTCTCCATTAAATAAACCTGTAAATGCTGCAAATAAAGATGTCATCGCATCCTTTTCAAAGATTACTGGACACGTGCAACTAGGAATTGGTGCGGCCCCTAATTTATTTAATGCTTTATCGCAAACGCGAGATACAAATGAATCCAAATCATACTTTTCAAAGTCATATACAACTTCAACTAAACTCGCATCTTTGATTTCTTCATTTTCTTTCACAACAACACTGGCAACAATGTACTGCATTTCATCCACATCTTGCACATCCATACCTAAGCTATTCACAATACTGCGACTTCCACTTCCTTGTGAATATCCTAAATATCCAACTTGAATGACACGTGGATCATAGGCTAGAATCTTAGCTTCTAAGCTTTGAAGAATATCCTTCACATATTCTGTGCTTGCCATATTCCAAGTCACATCTTTTTTTACATATTCAATTGACTCTGGCTTTCTTAATGAATCTGTTTCTTCATTTGAAATGATATGTGCTTGTTCAATCAATGATTTTAAAATGATTTCGCATTGATCATCATCTACTTCTTCCAAAGCCATATTGGCCATTTTTCCATCTACAATTCCACGAATACTTGTACCCGTTACTTTACTGGATACTAAAGTGTCCATTTGTCCTTGAAACCAAGTCATTTCTTTTTCTACTGTTGTAGATTGATAGATTTCAAATTCCTGGATGCCTAGGCCAAGTGCTTTTTCAATCCATAACTGCTTATTCATTGGCCGTACCTCCTACTGTGATTTGTGAAACACGAATGGCTGGCTGGCCTACATCGGTAGGAATTGAACCCGAACTAGCTCCACACATACCTTGTCCACGCTCTAAATTTTTACCAACGCGATCAATATTAAATAGGGTATCTGCACCATTACCAATTAAAGAGGCTCCTTTTACTGGATAAGAAATCTTACCATCTTCAATTAAATACCCTTCTAATACGGCAAAGTTGAATTCTCCGGTTTGTGGATTTACACTTCCACCACCCATTTTCTTTGCGTATAGTCCTCGCTTGATGCCTTCAAACATTTCATCAAAATCATCATTTCCAGCGGCAATATATGTATTTGTCATACGTGAAGTTGTTTCAAATTTATAAGACTGACGACGCGAACTTGAAGTCGATTCAAGACCCATTCTTCGACCATTCAAGCGATCGACCATATAACTCTTTAAAATACCGTTCTCAATTAATATACGTTTTTGTTGGAGATTACCCTCATCGTCAACGTTTTGTGAGCCCCATGCGTTTGGAATTGTTCCATCATCAATCGCCGTAACTTTATCACTTGCGACTTTTTGTCCTAATTTATTACAGAATACACTCTGATTTTTACTGACTGAACTTGCTTCTAGGGCATGACCACAAGCTTCATGGAAGATCACGCCACCAAATCCATTATCAATAATGACTGGCATTTTTCCAGATGGACAATCTTTTGCCTCTAATAATACCAAGGCGATACGACTTGCTTCTTTTCCAATCGATTCTGGAGTTCTTTCTTCAAAGAATTCAAGACCCTTACTTGCGCCTGGTGCTTCATAGCCAGATTGTAAGTTTTGACCATCTTGTGCAAAAGAAGATACAGACATTCGACAACGAATTCGAGTATCATGTACGAGTCTTCCTTCACTATTTGAAATTTGTACATTTTGGCACACACTTGCCAATCCTACAGATACTTTTTGAATTTTATCCGAATACGTTTTAGCTGCATCATTTGCACGTACCATCAAGGCAACTTTCGATTCTAAAGAAGCTTTGACAGGATTTTCTTTGATAGGATGAAGATTTTCATGTTTTTCTTCAACCAAAGAAATCGATACAGATTTAGATTCAATGCCAAAGCCACCACGCAAATCATCCACTAAGGCATTTAATGATTCTTCATTGGTTTCATTTGTGTATCCATATACAGATTGCACACCTTTATATAGACGAATACCAATGCCCGCACGAATCAATACGTTTGTATCTTCTAATTTTCCATTTAACATGGATAAAGATTCCGTTGTACCTTCTTCTTCAAAGATTTCGGCAAAATCACAAGAAGAAGCCATACAACGTTCTAATAATTTTTCTAATTGTTCCTTCTTTAACATATTTATCCCTCAATGCAATCTACAAATCGTTTTGTGATTAATTGAGGACGAGTAATGATGGATCCAACGACTACACTGAAGCAGCCAAGTTCTAATACACGGCGTGCTTTTTCTGGTGTATCAATATTTCCTTCGGCAATCATTGGTACGTTTGATTGTTCTAAATATTTACGCATTAACTCAAAATCATTCGTTTCAACTTTATCGCCCTTACTTTCTTCTGTATATCCAACTAATGTTGTTCCTACAAAATCAAAACCTAATTGGGCAGCATGTAGACATTCTTCTAATGTAGAACAATCTGCCATTAATTTTTGTTCTGGATATTTAGCACGAATATCAGCATACAATTCATCTAAAGTTCTTCCATCTGGACGAACACGACAAGTTGCATCTAAGGCAACGATTTCTGGATGTGCCCCTTCGATCAATTCATCAATTTCTTTCATTGTAGGTGTAATGAATACTGGACAGTCTCCATATTCTCGTTTAATAATTCCAATAACTGGTAAATCCACTTCTTTTTGAATTTCATTAATATCCTCTACAGTATTAGCACGAATACCTTTAGCGCCACCCCATTTAGCCGCTCTAGCCATACGTCCCATAATAAAAGATGAATGTAAAGGTTCATCTGGAAGCGCCTGACAAGATACGATTAAGTGTCCTTTTACTGATTCAATGTTATTCATGATTTAAATCTCCTTTTTTTCTAATTATATATATAGGTAATTATACTACGTATATAGGTTGAAAAACACGAATTTAAAAAAAATTAAAAAAATTTTAAAAAAGTGCTTGCAATCATTTTAAAGTGATGGTATATTTAATAGGCACTGAGCGAGACACAAAAGCTCAGTTGAAATAAATGCGCCCATAGCTCAACTGGATAGAGCGTTTGACTACGGATCAAAAGGTTGTGGGTTCGATTCCTGCTGGGCGCGCCATTTATTTTTTTCTAAAAATATCGGGATGTAGCACAGCTTGGTAGTGCACTTGATTTGGGATCAAGGGGTCGCAGGTTCAAATCCTGTCATCCCGACCATTATTTTATTTAATTCGGCTGGGTAGCTTAGTTGGCTAGAGCATCCGGTTCATACCCGGAAGGTCGTGAGTTCGAGTCTCACTCCAGCCACCAACGAGTTTAACTTGGACCCTTAGCTCAGTTGGTCAGAGCATCCGGCTCATAACCGGCGGGTCGTAGGTTCGAGTCCTACAGGGTCCACCAATTATACATATGCAGAAGTACCCAAGTGGCTGAAGGGTCCGGTCTTGAAAACCGGTAGGTCGTGCGAGCGGCGCCTGGGTTCGAATCCCAGCTTCTGCGCCATCTTAATTAATTCACATCGCGGGATAGAGCAGTCTGGTAGCTCGTCGGGCTCATAACCCGGAGGTCGTTGGTTCAAATCCTTCTCCCGCAACCATGTGGTCTCATAGCTCAGTTGGTAGAGCAAAGGACTGAAAATCCTTGTGTCGTTGGTTCGATTCCGACTGAGACCACCATTTGTCAAAGATTGCACCTAGCATTTGCCAGGTGCTTTTTTTATGCCTTATTTAAAGAATATTCCTACATTATGGTTATATTCCATATCTATATAAACCACCAAAACAAGTATTTTTCTAAACAAAATTCGCAAAAAAATCGCAAAAAATTTTCAATGCATATTAAAAACGGATAGTAAATTATCCGCTTTTTTTCATCGATTTCGACTGTTTTTATTTCCCTCTAAATCCATAGTTTTTCTAACCCTTGTCTTATCTTCAGGGCTTAGCTTATTCATTATCGCATCATAAACTGTTATGCTCTGTCCACTTTTTAAGTGAATCTGATTTCTTGTTGTTTCTTTCACAAATCGAATCAGTGCAATATTTCTAGCTTCAGACTTATTCAGCTTCTTACTCATTGTCAACATACTATGGTTATGATCATTCACTTTAGTCTGTAAAACTGAATTCTGTTCTTTCACATCATTTAGTCTAATCTTCAATAACCTATTGTCATTCTTATACTGAACCAATTCATTCTTTGTACTATCTAGCTTGTTATTTAGTGTTTTGTTTTCATCTGTTAAACTATCTATTCTAGCGCTCAACAATTTGATACGTTTCAACAACGCCCCAATCATTGACTTTAGTGTTGATTGCCAAATTAATTGCTAACACAGTATTCAAATTAAATTGTACACATAATT
>NZ_QSPK01000098.1 GCF_003436425.1 Eubacterium sp. TM05-53 | reverse complement strand
TTTTGGCTTAGTCATTATACCACATTCATTTATGGCCAAAATTGTTTACTGTTAGATAAAACATAAATAGGCAAGTATTGAAGTAAAGAATGGAGCTATCGATATTATCACACCAACATTAGTGGCATATGTATAGACTAGGGCTGTACTTTCTAGAAAGTAATATAAGAAAACACCAGTCAATCCACTTAGGATATACCAAATTTCATCTTTTCTATTTTCTAATTTTAATATTTTAGGACTTAAGATGCATAGGGTTAAAAAGCCAATAAAAAAGCGTATAAATAACAGTTCAATAGGTGTAAATGAATCTAAAAGAATCTTACTGGATATGAATGTTGACCCCCAAATCATAATGCACACAAAGGCTAAAATATGTCCGATCATTGTTTTATTTTTCATACTTGTCTATTATATCAAGAAATCGAAGGGAAGTGTAAATATATGAAGAAATTAGATCCTGTTGTGATTATTGTCGATGTTTTATTACTGATTGGATGTGGATGCATGTTTCTATATGGAAAGATGTCAGCCCATTCCTTGTTCATTGTTGGCATTGTATTGATTGCAATTTTAGTTGTTTATCTGTATGTCACAAACTATAAAGACAATCATTATGGAGGAAGATTCCACAAAGATTTCTAGGCGGTAGAAATACCGCTTTTACTGTGCTATAGTGGAGTTAAAGAGGGCGATACTATGGGCGGATTGTGTGTATTACTATTAATGATGTTTTGTGTAGGATGGATCTTATGTGTGTTCTTTCTATCGATGTTGATTCCACTATTGATCATCTATAATGGAATTGTTGGTGTTGTATGTGTAATTCTATATTTTGTACTACGCAAAAAAGGTGTTTTCATTAAATATACAGAAGGCTATAAACATATATTGTCCATTATTTTAAAATATTTCCTAATTGTATATGGAAGTATTTCATTAGTGTTTAGTATCGTTTTAGCTATTTGAAACTTTTGTTAGGAGAGAATATGACAATATTAGGTGTGGATTTAGGAACAACCAACAGTTTAGCGGTTGTCTACAAAGAAGGAAAACCCGTATTAATTCCCAATGCGTTTGGTGAATATATAACGCCAAGTGCAGTTAGTATCTTGGATGGAAAAATCGTTGTGGGAAAACTGGCCAAGGAAAGATTGATTACGCATCCAGAGTGTAGTGCATCTTTATTTAAGCGAAATATGGGTACAGATGTTACGTATACATTAGATAAGAAAGAGTATGATGCAGCTACACTTTCTTCTTTTATCGTGAAACAATTGATTGAAGATGCACAGAATTATCTGCATGAAGAAATATCGGAAGTTGTGATCAGTGTTCCAGCTTATTTTAATGCGCGTCAAAGACAAGATACAAAACGAATTGGAGAATTATTAGGTGTTAAAGTGGAGCGTTTGATCAATGAACCAAGTGCTGCCGCCATCGCATGCCATATGGATGATGAATATGAAACATTCGTTGTTTTTGACTTTGGTGGAGGAACATTAGATGTTTCGGTCGTTGACTGTTTTGAAAATGTGATTAGTATCAATGCGATTAGTGGAAACAATCATTTGGGTGGTACAGATTTTGATCGTGCTATGGCCGAATATTTTTGTTTGAAAAACGGGTTAAACTATAATGTCTTAGACTCTTCTTTTCAACAAAGCATCTTGCGTGCTTGTGAACAAGCCAAAATCAAGTTAAGTACACAAAGTGTGGTTGAAGTATCTTTAGTTCATTTAAATAAGAATTATAATTGTATATTTGATGAAAATGTATTATTCAATATTACACATTCTCTACTAGAATCTTGTAAGAATGTGATTGGTAAAGCTGTTAAAGATAGTGGCTTTTCAGCTGGTGAACTTGATAGTTTGATTCTTGTAGGAGGCTCAAGCCAAATGCCGGTACTTCAACATTACTTATCAGACGCTTTAAATATTCCTGTATTAAAAGAGGAGAATATGGATTCTTTAGTCGTACTTGGACTTGGAAAATATATTGGCATTAAACAAAGGGATGAAAATATTAAAGATCTGGTTGTAACGGATATTTGTCCTTTCTCATTAAGTACGTCTACGTATAATGAACAAAATCCAGATTTGGAACTATCGACTGTGCTTATCCCTAAAAACTCGGTTCTGCCGACAAGTAAAAAGATGACTTTACGTACAGTACATAAGGGACAAACCAAAGTCAATATTAGTGTGTTTCAAGGGCAGGCTATGTATGCCAAGGAAAACTTATTTCTAGGCCAAGCTTTTATTCATGTTCCTAGAAATATGCATGATTATGAATCTTTTGATTTAATATATTCGTATGATATTAATTCTATGTTGTATGTAGAAGCTATTGTACATTCGACTAAGGAACATTATATTTTTAGAGTATCGAAAGGCGATTTGTTAGAAAAAGTAGATGCTTCTGTTCGTTTAGATTCCATCAAAGAAGTATCTTTAGCTTTATACCAAAATAATGAAGTGGATGCTCTGCTTGCTCGTATTGAAAGAATCTATAAAGAAGTGGATGAAGAAACGCAAGAGTATTTAATGCGTCTTCATGCAGACTTTACAAAAGACATGGATACTTTGATCAACAATATCCAAAAAAGAAATCGTCTTATTCATCAAGTTTCGCGAATTTTAGATCAGATTGAAGAAAGTCAAAATGTAGATCAATTAGATATCTTTAGTCAAGAAGAAGATGAAGAAGGAGAGTATCTGGCATGAATTGTTGGGATGTATTAGGAATTGAGCCTACGCAAGATAAAAAAGAAATCAAGAAAGCTTATGCGAGACTTTTAAAGCAGTATCATCCGGAAGAGAATCCAGAAGAATTTAAACAAATTCAAACGGCTTATCAACAGTGTCTGCATCCAGATCAAGAAGTAGAATCTGTTTCTTACGAACAAAATATAGAAATTAAACAAGATATTAAAACACAACCCATTTCAATGAAAGAAGATGGGATTACACCTCCGCCTGTTCCTAAAGTAGAAACATTGTTTGTGAATAATGAAAAGGATGTAGTTGTATATCAAGATATATTGAATTCGATTGAAAGAAGTTTACCTAAAAAGATTGGTTCCAAAGAAATCGTACAAGTATTTACTGATTCTAAAGTATTGCCATATTTAGAAGATGAATTATTTTGTAGAAGTTTAGAAGACATCTTTTTATCTCGTACATTAAAATATGTCAAAAATTCAAGGGATCCTATTTATATGTATTTAGGAAAGTATGGCATGTCTAGATTATCGAATATTTTGGAACATTCGAATGTGCCATATTATAAACGTCCTGCCTTTGTAGCTTTTATTGTAGTAAGTGTCATTCTTTTAGAGTTGATACTGGGTATTGTTTAACAATCGCAAGAAAAAAAACAAGAATCTTCAATTGTATATCATGAGGCTAGAAATAGCCTTTTTAGTATGGTAATGTTTAGTTATGAAAACAAATTTTACTTTAGAAAAATCAATTGAGAATACATCACAATATGATGGTAACATTTACAAGTCTTATGTTACTTCATTTTTTTCGGATACAAAATCACATCATACAATCAATGATTTTTATGACGAGGAAGGGAATGTATATATTCCAAAAACTATTTGCATATACGAATCAAAGAAAGATCCAGACACAAATGAAATATTCGTAAGAGCAGAAGTTGAGTTTGAAGATGGATTGGATATGGGTTTTCTTCTTCATAAACAACTCTACTTTAAAGAACCAGAATGGTTTCATGATTTGACAAATGAAAAGATCAATAAAATCGTGTGTAACTATTTGGATTGGGATATATGTGATTTAATCGATGATAAAACTAGAGATAATAGAACTATAAATATATCTATATTTGAAAGTGGAAGGATTCAAGTTGAAGATGTAAAGGAAAATCAATATTCTGTGATTTCAACATATCAAGTGGACAAGACATATATTCAACAATTCTTTGAAGCTATGAAGATGAATCTAGGAAGCGAAATTACATTTGAGCCTAGATATGTTGGTGGTTGGTCTCAAAGTTTTACTTTGTATTGTGAAAACGGGAATGTATTTGAATATCATGGCAATTATTGTACGGATTTTGATGAAAAGAATATTACGACAAACATAGTAGAGGAGTTGCTCAAGAAATGTCAGATAACTATTTAATTTTACAAGAGATAAAACTCAACACATCTTTTTTAGATGGTTCCACATACAAAACATATATTACGAATTTCTTTTCATACACCAAAGCTCGTCATCGAATTCAATATCTTTATGATGAAAATGACGATTTGCATTCGGTTGAATTGTATGAAATTATAGATCGTAAAGTAGATCCAGAGACAAATGATTGTTTCATTCGTGCTGAACTTGAATTTGAAGATGATGAAGATATGGATGCTTTACTTCATAAACCACTCTACTTTAAAGAACCAGAATGGTTTCATGATTTAACACATAAAGAAATTGTTCAACTGGATTGTATATTTGAAGAATATGAACCTTATGGAGGTCCACTTACGGAAAGGAAAAATGTATCGATCAATGAAGATGGAACCGTTCAGATAAATAAAGAAACATATCATGTATCTAAACAGATTATTCATGATTTATTTAATGAAATAAAAATAAATTTAGGTAGTGAAAAAACATATAAGCCATTCCTATCTGGTGGTGCCAGTAGTCAATATGTCTTACACTTAAAAAATGGATGTGTAATTAAATATTCTGGTGACTATGCATTATGTGATGGTACGCCATATGGATGTAAAAGGTATACAAAACAAATTGTAGATGATTTCCTTAAACAAGTGATTGATTCTTTTTGTGAATTCGAATTAGCTATTATTAAAGGAGAAATTTTAATATGAAATATGGATTTGGAGTCGATATTGGTGGTACTACAATAAAGATCGGGTTATTTTCAGTGGATGGAGATTTGTTGGAGAAATGGGAAATTCCAACAAATAAAACAGATAATGGAAAATATATTCTTACTGAAATTGCTGAATTTATTGATCATACTATCGAATCGAAAAACATCGATAAAAGCGATGTGATTGGTGTAGGTTTAGGTGTGCCAGGACCTGTAAATAAGAATGGCTATGTGAGTGTATGTGTGAATTTAGGATGGAATTCAATCAATGTTGAAGAAGAATTTCACAAAATTTCAGACCTTCCTGTAAAAGTAGGTAACGATGCCAATGTTGCAGCACTTGGTGAAATGTGGCAAGGTGCAGGTAAAGGATATCAAGATGTATTGATGGTTACACTTGGCACTGGTGTTGGTGGCGGTTGTGTTTTAAATGGAAAAGTCATATCTGGAATTCATGGTGCTGGTGGAGAAATTGGACATATGCCTGTAAAGGATGATGAAGAAACTCCATGTAACTGTGGAAATCATGGATGTTTAGAACAATATGTTTCGGCTACTGGAATTGTTACTCAGGCTAAGAAGTTGCTAGATATGGATGAACGTCCTTCTAGTTTACGTGATTATGATTGTTTAGAAGCTAAACACATTTATGACGAAGCTAAAAAAGGGGATGTTGTCGCAAACGAATTAGTGGATTCCACTTGTAAAATTCTCGCAAAGGCATTGGCTCAAGTTTGTAGTGTGATTGATCCAGAAATCATTGTGATTGGTGGCGGCGTTTCAAAGGCTGGAGATATTTTGACTTCAAGAATCAGCAAATTCTTTAAAGAGTATGCATTCCATGCATGTAAAAATACACCTATCGTTTTGGCTAAATTAGAAAATGATGCTGGAATGTATGGCTGCGTAAAATCATTATTTTAATTCTACTACTAAAAATGCAAGGCTAAACATTAGGTTAAAAACTTGCATTTTTATTGGCTTAACTAGCAATTTGGTGACATTGTTATAATTCTGGTTTTTATCATTTATACG
>NZ_QSPK01000097.1 GCF_003436425.1 Eubacterium sp. TM05-53 | reverse complement strand
TGACAGCACAACGGGATGTTTATTTGTATAGATGTATAAATATTGCGGGAAGTTGACGCAAAATAATGAACCATATATGCTTATCCAGGAATACTATCTTTTCTATTCGGAGAGATGCGAAATATTCAGCAAATCAAGACATATATTTGATGAAGAATTTACAGTACAAAAACAAATGTCTGAATTAGAATTACATGAAAATGGAGTTCAGTTTAAGAATTGGCAGTTTGTGAAATCGCATGAAAATATATATGTTCAAATATCTGACTTGATAGCTGGATTACTAAGAAAATTATTTATGTTTTTAGATGATAATTCTTTAACGGATATCATATCTTTAGCAATGAAGTTAAATGATATTCAGGTAAAGAACTTTACAATATTATGTAATCTTATTGATAAGTCGGATGATAAGAGTCATCTATTTATAAAAAATGCAAATACTCCAAAGAATGTGAATGAAAGAATGATGAAGTTACAGTATTTAGGGGTTGAAAATAAAAGAATAAAAAAGGAGGTGTCCGGTAATGAGCTATGATTATTCAGAAAATATCCTTGTCCAGGAGAGTGCAGGTAATTTACTGCGTGATGAATTAGGTTGGGATGTTCAGTTTGCATATAATACCGAAGTGCTTGGTAAGAATGGTACTTTTGGTCGAGAAAGCTATAAAGATATTTTGCTATATCGATATTTTAAAGAGGCACTTAAAAAGTATAATCCTTGGATCAACGAGAATCAGATTGTTGAGGCTAAAGAAATTTTAGAAAAGAGATTATCAACTGCTTCATTGTTGCAGGTGAATGAAGAGAAATATTTTTTGATTCGTGATGGGATTTCTGTCACTGTTAAAAAGCCAAATGGCCAGAGTGAAATAAAAAGAGCTGCGGTTATTGATTTTCAAAATCCAAACAACAACTATTTTCTTGCAATAAAAGAATTAAAAATTCATGGTGATTTATATCGTAGAAGAACGGATATAGTGGGTTTTGTGAATGGTATTCCACTTCTTTTTGTGGAGCTTAAAAAGAATACTGTAGACGTTCAAAATGCTTATGATGATAACTATACGGATTACCAGGATACAATTCCGCATTTATTCTATTATAATGCGTTTCTTATGCTTTCTAATGGAACGGAAGCTAAGGTTGGTACTCTTGGTAGTAAGTTTGAGTTCTTCCATGAATGGAAACGTCTTGCTGAAGAAGACCAGGGAAGTGTTGCCCTAGAAACGATGCTTCGTGGTATTTGTAAGAAGGAAAATTTCCTGGATTTATTTGAGAATTTTATTTTATATGATCATTCTAATGGTCATACAGCAAAGATACTTGCACGTAATCACCAGTATCTTGGTGTAAATGAGGCTATGAAGGCATATGCTGATCGAAAACTTAATGATGGTAAGTTAGGGGTTTTCTGGCATACACAGGGTTCTGGTAAAAGTTACTCTATGGTTTTCTTTGCTAAAAAAGTTTGTCGAAAGATGGAGGGAACACCAACTTTTGTTATTCTTACAGATCGTGAGGAACTTAATAAGCAGATTAGTGATACGTTTGAAAATTGTGGGGTTCTTGGTAAAGATATAAAAGTATCTCAATTTATTGCTACAAGTGGGGATGATTTAATAAAGAAACTACAGGGAAATCCTAGTTTCATCTTCACATTGATTCA
The DNA here is from genome assembly GCF_003436425.1 of Eubacterium sp. TM05-53. Taxonomy (GTDB): domain Bacteria; phylum Bacillota_I; class Bacilli_A; order Erysipelotrichales; family Erysipelotrichaceae; genus Holdemanella. The sequence goes on along the minus strand of NZ_QSPK01000097.1, from coordinate 4,582 downwards.
GAAATTTAATAAGCCTAATGAAAAGCCTATTTATCCAGATCATGATGTCGTTATTATGTCAGATGAGGCTCATCGTAGTCAGTATGGTATATTTGCCGATAATATGATGAAATTATTGCCTACAGCTGCTCGTATTGGGTTTACTGGTACACCATTACTATCGAGTGATAATATTACGGCTCGTACATTTGGTGGATATGTATCGGTATATGACTTCAAGAGAGCTGTTGAAGATGGTGCTACTGTGCCTCTATATTATGAAAATCGTGGTGAGAAGATTTTAGATTTACATAATCCTGAAATCACAAATCAAATCCTGGATGCGATTGAAAATGCGGATTTGAATGTAGATCAACAAGATAAGCTTGAAGCTGAATTTGCCAAAGAGATACATTTACTTACTGCTGAGCCTAGATTGAGATCTATTGCTAAAGATTTTGTTCGTCACTATTCTGACTTGTGGACAAGTGGCAAAGCTATGTTTGTATGCTTGAATAAAGTTACGTGTGTACGTATGTATAATTTTGTTCAGGAATATTGGGAAGAAGAAATAAAAATCTTGAAAGCTCAATTAAAGCATACTAGCCAACAGGAGAGTCAAGAACTTGAAAGAAAAATTAAGTGGATGGAAGAAACAGAAATGGCTGTTGTAATCAGTCAGGAACAGAATGAAATCCAAACATTTAAAAAATGGGGCTTGGATATTAAAACACATCGTACAAAGATGGAAAAGCGTGAATTGGATAAAGAATTTAAAGATTCTAAGAATCCGTTACGTGTTGTGTTTGTATGTGCGATGTGGCTTACTGGCTTTGATGTTAAATGTCTTTCATGTTTGTATTTAGATAAACCATTGAAGGCTCATACTCTTATGCAGACTATTGCGCGTGCAAACCGTGTAAATGAAGGTAAGAGCAATGGCTTGATTGTAGATTATATTGGTATCGTAAAAGCTTTGAGAAAGGCTCTTGCGGATTATACAGCTAATGCTGGGGGCAATGGTGGTTCAGATCCTACTATTAATAAAGATGAACTTATTGCTCGTATTATAGAAACTATAGGTAAGGCAAATGCATTTTTAAATGAAAACGATTTTGATTTGGAAATGCTTATCAATGCCTATGACTTTATGAAATTATCATATCTTCAGGAAGCTGCAAATGCAGTATGTGGATCGATTGAAGATAAGAAGACTTTTACTACGTATGCATCAGAACTTAATCGTCTTATGAGATATATGGATAGAGATGATATTACCGGGCATACACGTAAGCAGTATGAGGCTATTGCGGCTATTTATGCTGAATTACAGAAGAAGCGTAAGCATATCAATACGACAGATCTTATGGTTGAAATCAATGGAATTATAAGTTCTTATGTTGAAATTCAACATACAAGTCTAAGGGTACAAGAAGAATCGCGTAGATTTGATATTAGTGCAATTGATTTTGATCTTCTTCGTAGAGAATTCTCTAGAGTCAAAAAGAAAAATCTGGTTTTAAGAGATTTAGAAGCTGCTATTCAACAAAAAATTAACGATATGCTTTTTGTGAATCCAAATCGTATTAATTATTATGAGCACTATCAAAAAATCATTGAGGATTATAATAGTGAGCAGGATAGAGCAAAAATCGAGAAAACTTTTGTAGACTTAATGAATTTAGCAAATCAAATGACGCAGGAAGAACAGCGTTATGTTAGAGAAGGATTTACAAGTGATGAAGAACTTTCTCTTTATGATATGTTATTCCGTGATGATTTAAGCAAGGCAGATATCAAAAAGCTAAAAGAGTTAGCTGTATCACTTCTTCAAAAAATCAAAACAAATATTGCTAAATTTGATCATTGGACGGATAAGCAAGAAACAAAAGCAGCTATTGATAACCTTATTCGTGATACCTTATGGGCAGAGCTTCCAGAATGTTATGATGAGGTAAGTATTTCTTCATATCGTCAGCAAATTTATGAATATGTGTATATAAGGTATCGAGCAGTTGCATAAAGATTTGGTAATATATTAAATGCACTGTTTAATAAAAATAGTGGTATTAAACTTTTAGGTCACTCAATTGAGTGATCTTTTTTAAATGCTTGCGAAAATGTAATAAAGCTTGATAGTTGTTCGTGAAATTAAAAGATGGCAGTGCTGCCACCTTAATTGGAAAAGCTTTAGTTTAAACAATTCTCTTTGATGTATTGTTCAACTTCCTCAACCGAAATCTCTGCAAATGATGCAATCTCTTCTAAAGAAAGATTTTGTTTTAAGCCATAAGATATGATTTTTATTATCCATCTTTCTTTTTCTTCTTCTTTCCCTTTAATGTAAATGTTATTGTATTTTAGTTCCATAGGGATTTTGCCTCCTTGTACTTATTTATGTTCAAATTAAATATGATGGCAGTACTGCCGCCTTTTTGAGAAACGTACTAGTTTAAATGGTTCTCTTTAATACGCTGTTTAACTTCCTCGACTGAGATATTCGCAATTGATGCAGTTACATCTAAAGAAAGGTCTAGTGCTAAACAGTTAGATATTACTTCGATTGTTCGTCTTTTTCTCTCTTCCTTTACACCTTGGTAGAAGCCTTTAATAAAGCCCTGATAAAATGGTTCAGAAGAGATTTCATTAAATTCTTCAATTTCAGCATTGGTAAAAAAGTTGTTGTAATCTAATTGCATTGAGTTACTCCTCCTTGTATTCTTTTTTTTGTTCAAATTAAACATGATGGCAGTACTGCCACTAGATGCTATAGGAAATAGTGATACAGTTTTAGAATGCTATACATAATATTGAATACATGATTTGAATATTTTTAAATGTGTATGATATTAAACAAAAAATAGAAATGATAAATAGATAATACATAAATAGTGTAAAATAGTGTTTCACAAAATACAACAAATAGCAGTATAATGTAATAGGGAGTGAGAAATTTATATGATTAAAAAATTATTAAGTGGCTTTATAGCTGTTGTATTATCCTTTTCACTATTCGGGTGTGGATCTAATAAAAATGAAGTGGATTTAATGCAAAATGTGAGTTTGAAAAGTATTGGTGGTTTTAGTGGTTCTGGTATAATTGCTATAAACCATAATGAGACTGATGATTGGGCATTGATAGATCGAAACGATCAAAACAATTATGCTTTCTTTCAATCTATTAAATATGAATTGAAGGGAGATGAAAAGAAGGATCATAAGTATTCGAATGGAGATGAAGTTACTGTTGTAGCAAATTACAATGAGAATTACGCTAAACAGGCAGGGATTACGGTAACTAATAGTGAGAAAAAGTTCAAAATTGATTTTTTACCAGAGGTATTTACAAAGGCCAAACAAATTAAAAAATTTAGTAAAGAATTGGAACAAGGTAACAAAAAGGTATTGGATTATATTTTAAATGAGGATATGCATCATTATGGTAGAAATATAACAGTAGATAATACTTTTATTGGTTCTTATTTAGTAAGTTCAGTTCAAAGTCAAGTGGCTGTTTATGTAGATTTATATTTGATACATAGACATTCAGATAAAGCTGATCTAATAAAAGAATTTGATAAGGTTTCGGATTTGTATAGTCTATGTGCTATTGGACCATGGGAAACAATGGAGGAAACATTTGAATATAATGAGGGATATATGCCAAATAATTATTCAGACATATATTTGGATAGCCCGGAATATACAGAGGATGATATTAATAAAGTTTTATTATTTAGAATGAATGATCGTACATCACATCATGTGGATGTGGAAAATAAAGATGAATACAATATAGTAAAAATAAAATAAAAAAGAGATGACAGTTGATTTAATCAGTTGTCATCTCTTTTATCATTTTCAACATTTTCTAACGAGTTAATTTTATCTAGAGTACTATATAATAATTCTTCTTTTTTCTCATTTGGAACAGATGGTTTGAATAATTTGTTGAATATAGATACCATTTTTGCAATATCTTTCTCGTCGATACCAAATGCTTCATGTAATAATGAATTATCAGAGTATAGTCTTTTCCAATAATCTTTGTCTGGATTTTTCTCATTATATGCTATTTTATAAACGTCTGTAATTAGATAGAGATGTAATGCCTTGATGATTTCATTTTTTCCTTCCAAAGAAACAGAGTTAAAAATTTGATTTAACATACGAGTCATGGCTTTATATGCTTTTCTTACATCTTTTTCACTATCTTCATCAATATGTAAAATTAAATCATTTTTTAAAATAGATGCTTTAATATCTCCATTTTTGAAATAGGCGTCGTTGATAAAAAAATCAATATCTTTATCTAAAGCAAGAGCTAGTTTTTTTACGATTTCTAGAGATGGCTTTTTTTCGTTGATAAGATATGCTCTTATTTGTTTTTGAGATACTCCTGTACGCTCTGATAATTCTTTTGTTGACATATTTTTATCATGTAAGGCTTTATTTAGGTAAAGACCAATTTCATATGTTTTTGTTACGTTTGGCATGTAAATCACTCCTTATTAAAAATTATAACAAAATATGTTTAAAATTTATAGGCTTAACAGATACATTGGTGACTTGTTAATATAACTGACATTAATGATGTCTATTT
>NZ_QSPK01000096.1 GCF_003436425.1 Eubacterium sp. TM05-53 | reverse complement strand
CATGGATGAAGTGTTGAAATTAGCTGGTGGAGACGGTTCAGGCCGCGTTCAAAGATAAATAGAAAGAAGAGTAAGAAGAATATGTTTGAAATGAAAGATTTCTCATTAGAGGGAAAAGTTGCCTTAATTACTGGGGCAAGTTATGGTATTGGCTTTGCGATTGCGACAGCTTACGCAAAAGCAGGAGCTACAATTGTATTTAATGATATTAAACAAGAATTAGTAGATAAAGGTTTAGCTGCTTATAAAGAAGCAGGTATTGAAGCTCATGGATATGTATGTGATGTTACAGATGAAGATGCAGTAAATGCGTTTGTGGCAAAAGTAGAAGAAGAAGTAGGAACAATTGATATTTTGGTTAACAACGCAGGAATTATTAAACGTATTCCTATGTTGGAAATGAGCGCAAAAGATTTCCGTCAAGTTATTGACATTGATTTAAATGGACCATTTATCGTAAGTAAAGCTGTTATTCCTGGAATGATCAAAAAGGGTCATGGAAAGATTATCAACATTTGTTCAATGATGTCTGAACTTGGTCGTGAAACAGTAAGTGCTTATGCAGCGGCTAAAGGTGGATTAAAAATGTTAACTCGTAACATTTGTAGTGAATATGGTGAACACAATATCCAATGTAATGGTATTGGTCCAGGATATATCGCAACACCTCAAACAGCTCCATTACGTGAAAAACAACCAGATGGTTCAAGACATCCATTTGATCAATTTATCGTAAGTAAAACTCCAGCTGCTCGTTGGGGAGAACCACAAGATTTAATGGGTCCAGCTGTATTCTTGGCAAGTGATGCAAGTAACTTTGTCAATGGACATGTATTGTATGTAGATGGTGGTATCTTAGCTTATATTGGAAAACAACCAGAATAGAAAGAGAAAGGGTCAAGTATATGAAAATCGCATTAATTAACGAAAACTCTCAAGCTGCAAAAAATGCACAAATCTATGAAGTATTGAATGAAGAAGCTAAAAAAGCAGGACACACTGTATTCAACTACGGTATGTATTCTGCAGAAGATGATGTTCAATTAACGTATGTAAAAAATGGTTTATTAGCATCTATCTTATTAACTACTAAAGCTGTTGACTTTGTCGTAACAGGATGTGGAACAGGACAAGGAGCAATGCTTGCTTGTAACTCATTTCCTAACGTATTGTGTGGACACATTACAGATGCTGTTGATGCTTACTTATTTGGACAAGTAAACGATGGAAACTGTATCGCTATGCCTTTTGCGCAAGGATTTGGATGGGGTGCAGAAATCAACCTTCACTACACTTTTGAAAAATTATTCTCAGAAACATTTGGTGGTGGTTACCCTAAAGAACGTCGTGAACCAGAACAACGTAATAAAAAGATCTTAGATCAAGTTAAAACAGTAACTCATCGTCCATTGATTGAAATCTTAAAAGAAATCGATCAAGAATTCTTGAAAGAAACGATTTCAGGTGAACACTTCGCAGAATATTTCTATCCAAACTGTCAAGATGATGAAATCGCAAACTATTTAAAATCACTATAATAAATAAAAAGTAAATTCTCTCCTTTAAGCGAATGAGTTTGACGGGAACTCATTCAGTGTCATTGATTCATAATAATAAAAAGGCTGTGGACTAAGCGATATTGAAGTCGCTTTCTGTCTTACAGCTTTTTCTTTCTTTTACTATGAATGGTAAATGGAACAAACTGAGTCCAATCACTCCAAGCATGATCACTCTAAATAAATAGATATAGTATCCATGATCTAGGTTAAGGAATGGAAGTCCTTCTAATGGTGGTCTTACAATAAACATAAAGTTTGTGTCATAGACTGCCAAAATAGAATTCATATACAAGTTAAAAATTAATAACGCAAATAATACAACTAAATTGTCTTTAAATGCCTGCATGCCTAAGTTTGCGTGTTTGAAACGAATCAAATATAAAGAAAACCATGTTAATGCTGCATGATACATGAAACATTGATATACATTGGCTACATTAAATTCAACGCCATAAGTTGGAATCAAGATAGCTGCGATTCCTCCACAAGTACCAACAACCGCAAAGAAGTTGATCATTTTTTGTTTCAATGGTCCATCTTTTCCAAAAGTGATGTATGCCGCAATAAACAATAATATACTGCAGATATGGAATGGAAGGGATTGCGGATTTAAGTGCATTCCTCCATGTGTACTTGGAATCATGTCTGACATCATTTTTGTGGTTTCGCTCAATAAACATATAAACATAAAGAAGTAACAAGCATTTTGTAGCGTGAAATCTTCTTTTTTCGCATAGTGATTCATAATCAGGATAAATAGAATACAAATTCCTATCCATATAAAGTGTTTTGTAGTAAACATATGCCCTCTCCTTGTAGTCAACAGATTATATCATTCAAAACATAAGTGAACAATGATAAAATTCTTAAACTTATCTTAAATTAAGTGGTATACTAAGGCGTCAGGGAGGTTTTTATGAAGAGAATTGATTTTGAAAATGATACAGTGACAAGAAATATAGTAAATGCTGCTTTTCCATTGTTAGTAGCCCAAATAATGAGTCTTCTTTACAATGTTGTGGACCGTATCTATATTGCTCGAATTCCTAGTATTGGAACATACGCATTAGGCGCTATTGGTCTATGTTTTCCCTTGATTGTGATTATCAACGCATTCGCAAATCTGTTTGGCAGTGGTGGTGCACCATTGTTTTCAATCGGTCGAGGAGAAAAGAATAGCACAAAGGCAAATTTAGTGATGAATACATCTTTTACAATGTTGATAGTATGTTCGATTGTTTTAATGATTGTTCTTTATCCCTTCTTAAAGCCTATATTAACTTTATTTGGAACATCCACATCGGCCATGAAATATGCTTATCCATATATGATGATATATCTAATAGGAACATTACCTTCTATGCTTACTTTGGGGATGAATCCGTTTATCAATGCGCAAGGCTATTCAACGGCAGGTATGTGTTCAGTTTTGATTGGTGCTATTATGAATTTAGTGTTAGATCCTATATTTATTTTCTTGTTTGGACTTGGTATTCAAGGAGCAGCTATCGCAACTGTACTTTCTCAATGTATATCTGCAGGCTTTGTATATTGGTTTTTAAAGAATCGTTCGGAATTAAAAGTAAGATTACTGAAAAAAGATGAATTCATTGATTGTAAAAGCTATGCGCAAAATATTATAAGTTTAGGAAGCAGCAGCTTTATCATGCAGCTGACAAATAGTTTGGTTTCCATTTGTTGCAACAACGTGCTATCCATAACGGGTGGAGACATATACATTTCAGTTATGACTATCATTTCAAGTGTGAGACAATTAGTCGAAACACCGATTCACGCAATCAATGATGGTTCTAGCCCAGTTTTAAGCTACAACTATGGAGCTAGAAGAGCAGAACGTATTCGAAAGGCCATTAAGGTAATTTCTATACTTGTCTTTGTCTATACAGCCATAGTTTGGAGCACCATTATTTTGATTCCACATATATTGATTCAAATCTTTAGTTCCGATCCTGTATTAATAAGGAATACCGTGCCAGCTTTGAACCAATATTTTGCAGCCTTCATATTCATGGATTTGCAGTATATTGGACAGAATGTATTTAAGTCATTGAATAAGAAGAAACAAGCCATCTTCTTTTCGATATTAAGAAAAGTCATTATTGTCGTTCCTCTTACATATATCATGCCATTATATCTTCATATGGGTACAGATGGTGTTTTCTTGGCAGAACCTGTATCGAATGTGATTGGTGGAAGTCTTTGTTTTGTAACAATGTTAGTAACGATCATGCCAGAATTAAAGAAAATGGAAAATAAAAATGTGATAAAATGATATCCGCGAGGTAGAAAAAATGGTACAAGATATTTATCCACATAAATTACACAATGAATTTGATCCCAATGTACAGGCAACACAAAAGGATGTATTGCTATGTATTGTGAATGGAAGAATCTTAATTCATTTAAATTGTTTTGAGAATAAGGAAGTTGTATTTCCTAAAGTGAGTGATATACAAGTAGAAAATGTAGAGTATCGCTATTTGTTTTCAATTGATAGTACGAAATATTTCTTATGTGATAAGCAATTAGAAGAGAATCAGATTCCATCAGGATATGGTTATGTTGAAGAGAGAAGTTTGCGTATTGAAGGGATTGGTCCAAAAGACAATTTATTTGCGGCCATTACTGGAAAACATTTGGCGGATTGGTATCGAGATACTAAATTCTGCGGAAGATGTGGACATAAGATGGTACATTCAACAAAGGAAAGAGCTATGGTTTGTCCAGAATGTCATAACACAGTGTATCCAAGAATTATGCCAGCTGTCATTGTGGGTGTAATCAATGGGGATAAGTTATTGTTGACAAAATATCGTACAGGATTTAAGTATAATGCGTTGATTGCTGGGTTTACTGAAATTGGAGAAACGGTTGAAGAAACGGTAAAACGTGAAGTTATGGAAGAGGCTGGAATCAAAGTCAATAATATTCGTTACTATAAGTCACAACCTTGGGGAAGTGCCAATGATATTTTGTTAGGGTTCTTTTGTGATGTAAAGGGCAATGATGAAATATCTATGGATACCAATGAATTGAAATATGCAGATTGGGTTCAAAGAGATGAAATCATTCTTCAACCAGGTGAATTTAGTTTAACGAATGAAATGATGAAATTATTTAAGGAAAATAAAGTAGAGTGAAAGTATCATAGTCATTCTTCTAAAAATGATGAGGATATGGTACAATAAAGCGTGTAAAAAATATTTATAGAAAATAGGAGTGAAAAATTATGGCAATTTCTGCAGGTGATTTTAAAACAGGATTAACTTTAATCGTTGATGGTGATCCTTGGGTAGTATTAGATTTCCAACATGTTAAACCTGGTAAAGGTGCAGCTATCTTAAAAACTAAGATGAAAAACTTAAAAACAGGTAATACACAAGAAAGAAACTTCAATGCTTCAACTAAATTTGAACAAGCTAACATTTCTAAAAAAGCAGCTCAATTCTCATATGAAGCAGATTCTACATATTACTTTATGGATTTAGAAACATACGATACTTATGAATTAACAGCTGAACAAGTTGATTTCAACAAATACTTTATTGTTGAAGGGGCTGAAGTATCTTTGATGTTCTTCGAAGGAGAATTATTATCTGTTTCTGTCCCAGAAAAAGTTGAATTGACAGTAGCTGAAACAGATCCAGCCATCAAAGGTGCACCATCTAACCAAACTAAAGATGCAACTACAGATACTGGATTAACATTAAGAGTTCCACAGTTCATCGAACCAGGTGAAAAAATCGTTGTATTCTCAACAGATGGAAAATATGCAGGAAGAGCTTAATCGCTCTTCTTTTTTTAACTATGAATAAAGTTGTCTTAATTACAGGTGGTGCTCGTGGTATTGGAAGTGCAATCGCATTGGAACTCGCAAAACATGGTTATGATATTGTCATTAACTATTTAACTTCTAAACAGCCTGCCAAAGAATTAAAAGAAAAAATTGAATCTCAATATCATGTTCGTTGTCTTACCATTTGTGCTGATGTATCCGATGTAGATCAAGTAAATATAATGGTTAGTGAAATTGAAGAGAAGATGGGTGGAGTAGATATATTAATTAATAATGCGGCTGTAGATCTTTCCAATTTGTTTCATTTAAAAAATGCCGAAGAATTTAAAAGAACATTAGATGTCAATGTTGTAGGTGCTTTTAACTGTAGTAAAAGAGTATATAAACACATGTTGGATCAAGAATATGGAAGAATCATCAATATATCAAGTACCAATGGAATTAATACATATTATCCAATGTGTATCGATTATGATGCTTCAAAAGCAGCCTTGATTTCAATGACACACAATCTTGCGGCTGAATTTGGACCATACATCAATGTGAATTGTGTTGCGCCCGGATTTATTGGAACCGATAATGAACTAGATGGCTATGACGAAGAGTTCTTAAAGGAAGAAACAGAAAAAATCATGGTGAAACGTTATGGAAAGCCAGAAGAAGTGGCCTATCTTGTTCGTTTTTTAATTAGTGATGAAGCTAACTTCATCAACAATTCCATTATTCGTATCGATGGTGGACAGATGGGTAGCTGTTAAAAAAGTGGTTAAATCCCTATATTTAAAGGGTATTGACCACTTTTATTCTTTATTGATTGAAGTATCGGTTGAATCGATTTGCAACGATGTGTTTATCGTTGCACATAATAATGCAACGATTCAATAATCGTTTGAAACAAAAAAGATGCACTATAAAATGGTACCCATAAGGAGGACAACAATGTGACAGTTGTGATACTCACTTGTGGGT
>NZ_QSPK01000095.1 GCF_003436425.1 Eubacterium sp. TM05-53 | reverse complement strand
CAGCTTTTCACATGCCGCATTCCCATGTTCCGAAACCAAAATCTTAATATACAAGAAAAAGGAATTGATGAATCAAATCCTTCATTTAAATGATATTAACTTCATCTATCGTGGCCTATGTTATTTAGGCTTTGACATTGATGATTCTTATATTGATGAATTGATAGAAGAGGGCAAGAAATAATGAAAAAAAGAAAAATTCGCTATGATCGCATTCTTATCCCCATCGTTATACTTTGTGTAATCATCTTTGGGATTTCTTCATACCACAATTCTAAAGAGTCCCAAAAACAAGCAAAGATAACCATTCCCTCAACAACAAGTTTTTTAAAGAACGCATTAAAACCCGTTGGCCAAACACTCTATATTTATGGTGGAGGTTGGAACGAAGCACAAACTGGTTCTGGAACGGAAGCATTGACTTTGGGCTTATCCAAAGAATGGAAATCCTTCTATGATTCGCAAGATAGTTCATACAACTATGAAAACTATATGTATGAAATTCATAAAGAACTAGATTGTGCAGGCTATGTAGGATGGACTATCTACAATACATTAGAAACTAAATCCAATCATGGTGATGGCTATGTATTAAAGGCCGAAGAAATGACAAAAACATTTGCCGACATGGAATTGGGAACCTACACAGAATTCATTCAAAACGCAAAACCAGGTGATATTGTCTCTATGGCGAATGCTCATGTTTATATTGTACTTGCCGTATGTGAAGATGGCAGTTTATTGATTGCTCACTCTAGTCCTCCTGGAGTAAAAATTTCAGGTACATATGACCAAAATGGAAATTCAAATTCACAAGCCGTCGGATATGCACAAAAAATCATGGAAACGTATTATTCAGACTGGTATAGTCGTTATCCAGATTGCACTGTCGATGCGAGTTTTACACAACCGAGCAATGTATCTTTATTTCACTGGAGCAAGAAAACATTAAAAGATACAGATCAATTACACTCTATGAGTATTGATCAAATCATTCAAACTTTATTTCAATAGGAGGTCAACATGGAAAAAGATTGGAAATTATTTAGAAAGAAACTAGGTGGCTGGCAAGAAGCCTATATGGACAAATTAGTTGAAGAATATAAAGCCATTTTAAATTCAGATGCTTTATCTTCCGATAAATACTGGGCACTACGAAAGAAAATTTATGATGATTATAAAAGTCCTGGTGTTTTGGCAAGAGATGTATCTCGTTCAAATATGTTTATCATTTTGTTAGGATTATTGCGCGATGGAGCAATCACCATGGATGATCTAGATGAGTTTAGTGATGAGCTAAAAGAAGATATTGCTCAATTAATAAAGTAAAAAGCCGAGAAATCGGCTTTTCTTATTAGTCTTCTTTTTTACCAGCTAACTCTTTTAATGCTTTTAAAGAATCAACTTTCTTAGAATATAAAGTTAATGGAGCAGAACTTGTATCACCAATCGCAGTGAAATCATATCCTTGCGCTTCACATTGGTTTTTCAAATACGCTTTGTGTTGGAATGAGTTCAAATCAATTTCACCATTATTTAAGGCTTCGTTTGGTAAATTATATGCATCAAATACAACTACATCTAAATAAATTCCTGAATTTTCATCGTCTAATACTTTTTGTACAGCTCTAAATGTATCGGCAGAACCACAAGTACCAATCTTAATAACTTTCTTTCCATCTGAACTTGATTGATATCCTTCAATATCACTCACGAAGTTTTTATCGACTGTATAATCTTTATCATATTCAAATGCAGGAACACTCGCTCCTTTATTCTTTTCTAGAATATATTCAGCTACCACCTGACTTTGATAAGCCTTCACAACCTTTTGATAATCTTCATTATCTTTATCAGCCGTACGCGCAACGATCACATTAATAAATGGATTATCACTTCCTACTTCTTGTACTTCTGTAATTAAGCCATCCTTTTTAGGTTTTAATCCAGCTGGAATCGCATATGTTCCATTGATTGTAGCTGCTCCAAAATCATCCAAAGTCGAAACTAATGTATTGGCTTGCGTAGGAACAATTTCAATATTGTATTTATACTTAGTGACATCCTTCAATTCTGGAGTCCAACCAGCCTTGTCATCCACTTCAATCAAGCCAGCTTTTTCTAGAAGCAATAACCCTCTTCCACCATTTGTGGCATCACTTGGAATACCAATTTTTACAGGTTCACTTGATGACTTTGATGAACATCCTGTAAGTAATGTTGTAGCTACTAAGCCTGTTGTTAAAAATGTTTTAAATAATTTATTTGTCTTCATAATCCTTTTCTCCCTCTTTTATTTATGAAATAATTCTTTATTCGTTGTTGCTTTTGACAATGTATTCCCCAATAATTGAATCAACGAAACAATGATCAATAATAAGATCACACATAAATTCACAACATCTTGATAATGTAAGTTTTGTCCATAATTAATTGCGAACGAACCAATTCCACCAGCACCAACTGCACCTGCAGAAGTTGTTAATCCAATCAATGAAATAGCCGTAATGGTTGTTACACGAATCAAATCCGGTAACGCCTCATGCAGATAAACACGAAAGATAGTTCCTAGTGTTGAGCTTCCCATGCTTCTAGCGGCCTCTATTTTTCCTGGATTTACATCCGCTAATGCCGTTTCGACTTGTCTTGTGTAGAATGGAACCGCTCCAAAGACTAATGGAACAACAGCCCCTTTGACTCCAATCGAAGTACCCGCAATACTTCGTGTTAACGGAATCAAGAAAATCAACAGGATGATAAATGGTACGGCTCTAAACACATTCGTGATAACTTCTAGAATAAAATGAATAATCCGATTTGGCTTAATCCCATCTGTCTTTGTTACAATCAATGAAATTCCAAAAGCACCTCCAATTAGTAATGTAATCAAGCCTGCGATGAAAAACATTTGATACGTTGCAGTCAATGCTGTTAAAAATATATCCCAATAATTGGCAACATTTGGAAAGAAATCCACTATAAATTTAGGCATGATGAATCACCTCCACTTTTACATTAGATTCATGTAGAAAATCTATGGCACGCTGTACATTTTCTTTAGCCCCTTCAATTGAAGCAATAATGCCTCCCAAGGCATCCGCATTGACGACATCCACATTGGCCAACATGATATTTACATCCACATTGTATTCACGAGATATTTTTGAAATAGTTGCACTACCCACACTATCTCTAGTGAATGTGAGTTTAACTAATTTACTATCTGTAGGAATAATTGTCTTATTCTCAATCAACTTTGTGATGTTTGATAAAGCAGAAGCAGAGTTGATGAACTTCTTTGTGATTTCCTTTTTTGGATTAGCGAAGATATCATATATATCTCCTTCTTCAACAACCTTACCATTTTCCATAACCGCCACACGATTTGCGATAGATTTAATCACGCTCATTTCATGTGTGATCAAGATAATTGTAATTCCTAATCTTTTATTTAAATCCCTCAATAACTTTAGAATGGATTCTGTCGCATCTGGATCTAAGGCAGAAGTTGCTTCATCAGAAAGTAACACCTTAGGATTGTTTGATAAGGCTCTTGCGATGGCTACACGCTGTTTTTGTCCACCCGATAATTGTGATGGATAGACATATTTCTTATCTGCCAAATCTACAAGATCTAATAATTCATCCACACGAGTTTCAATCTCTTTCTTTGATAAACCCGTATACTTTAATGGATAGGCCACATTGTCAAATACTGTACTTCGATCTAATAAGTTGAAATGTTGAAAAATCATTCCGATTGATCGTCTTAACTCTCTTAATTTCTTTTGACTTATATCTAAACTTCCTTGATTTGCGCTTACCTTACCAAAACCTTCAATTTCAATACTTCCTGAATCTGGAATTTCTAGAAAGTTCAAACATCGAACTAAAGTACTTTTACCCGCACCCGAATATCCGATCACACCATAGATTTGCCCACTTTCAATATGTAATGAAACATCATCTACGGCATGTACATCCGCATTCTTTAAATGATAGGTTTTATCTAAATGTTCTATATTAATCATTTATAACACTCCAATCTAACAAAAAAAGCCGAGGACTTTCCCCGGCCTTTGCGCACTTAAACACGCGACAAACGAATCGAAAACCGGGTCACATTTATACACATATACATTTGCATCATTGACATCATCATTGTTTTCATTTTCGTTTCCTCCTTGCATGTTTGTATTCTACAAGAAGGTTATGTTATTGTCTAATTGTTAAATTTTTGAAGCAGTTATAAAAATTATTTATTACTAAAATAATCCTTCATCGTTTGAATATACGTACTACCAATCTCACTCAACACTGTATTTTTCCTTGTGATATACCCAATTTCCATCATAGAATTAGGATTCTCTACATTCGCTTCATAAGGCACAACTACATAGTCATCCCCATTCAAATCACGACTAATAATTCCAGAACATAAAGTATATCCATTCAGTCCTCTCATTAAATTCAGCATCGTAGCACGATCATTCACTTGAATCTTTCTTGGAAATTCATTTTCAACCAATATCTCCTCTGCCGTATACATCGAAGGATTATCTCCTTGATCAAAAGTCATATTTGGATATGGCAATAATTCTTCATACGTAATTGATTTTTTCTTGGCAAGAGGATGTCCCTTATACAAATACACAAAGGCATCACAAACGGCTAATTTATGAAATTCTAAATTCCATTCATCAAATTGTTTCATCATAAATTGACGATTATAGTTGGATAAATATAAGATTCCTATCTCACTTAAAGAATTACCTACATCCTCAATAGCATGCATCGTCTTTGTTTCGCTAATCGCAAAATCATATTTAGAAGTCCCATACTTCTTCACTGTATCCACAAATGCTTTGGTCGCAAATGAATAGTGCTGGCACGAAACACGAAACTTATTTCTTCGTAAACTTACATCTTCATAGCGATTTTTTAATAATTCATATTGTTGGTACAACTGTCTTGCGTATGTTAAAAATTCTTGTCCTTGTTGCGTCACAGTGACTCCATGACTTGTACGATTAAAGATTTGAATATCCAGTTCTTTTTCAAGTGATTGAATGGCAGACGTTAAAGTAGGCTGAGACACAAAAAGCTTTTCAGCCGCCTTATTCATAGATTTCTCATCTGACACCGTTAATACATAAAGTAATTGTTGAAGCGTCATTTTCAGTCTCCTTTATTTATATAATTTTAATGAATATTTGTTGATTTTCAAGATTCCATAAAATAAAAGAGCTTGAAAAGCCCTTTAAATGTTACATAATTAATTCTCTTTTTGATGTTCTACATGCCAAGCATGATCCTCTTTAACTTTCGCAAGTTCTTCTGGATTTTCAAATAATTCGAGTGCCGTAAAAGCCAATGCTTTTGCCCCTTTGACAATCGCATCCATTGCCTTTTGACTACATGAAGCATTGACCATATCTTGACTATGTCCTGCAATCTGTACATCTGTAATACTAATATGTGGCTGAATCGTAGGTACAACCTGACTAATGTTACCTACATCACTACTTCCTGGCATTACCACGTCTTCTACATGTTTTACAGTATTGCCAAGTTCTGTAATATATTTTTCATAGATTGCATCTAAAGAAGGTGTTAACACCATATTTTCTACAAGATTTTGATACAACTTCATACTCGATGTACAACCCGTCTGTAAAGCGGAGCCCTTCACAATATTCTCTACTTTTTCATATAACTCATACAACGTATCAATATCGGCAGCTCGAATATAATATTTGGCCTTTGTGTATTCTGGAATGACATTGGGAGCTGTTCCCCCATCAACAATTACACCATGAATACGAATGCGATCTGTTAGTTGTTGTCGTAAAACACCAATGGCTGCATATGTTAAGATCTGCGCATCCAACGCATTGATTCCATCTTGAGGACATCCTGCTGCATGCGCCGGTTTTCCCCAAAATTCAATATCTACAGGTGCACATGCATAATTACGCGTACTTAATCCATCTTCTGGACCTGAACCTGGATGCACGCATAGGGCAAAATCCACATCTTTTAAATATCCCTTCTTCACAAAAGAACCTTTGGCACTTCCATTTTGTCCACCCTCTTCTCCAGGCGTACCATATACACGTACTTCTCCGCCAATTTGATCCACGACACTTTTTAAAGCAGCACCGGCAAGAGAAGAAGTAGCACCAAATACATTGTGACCACAACCATGGCCTAAACCGGCAAGCGCATCATATTCTGCCAAAAAGACAACTGTAGGTCCTGGCTTATTACTTTTGTAGGTTGCCGCAAAACCTGTACGATGTCCGGCTGCTGGTAATTCAATCTCAAAGCCTTCTTTTTTTAATTGTTCACTCAACGTTTGAGAGGCAAAATATTCAAAATCACTCACTTCAGGTTTGGCATGAATTGCCAAAGAAATATCCTGATAGGTTTTTGCGTTTGTATCTATAAATTGAGAAATTTGATTCTTTAATCCTGACATAAAACAGTTCCTCCTAAAATTTGAGTCTATTGTACAAAGAACAACTGTTATATTCAAATTCTATTTATTTATGTGAGTACCCATCTGATAACCCCATTCAATAAGTGGACATAAATAATGTCAATAT
>NZ_QSPK01000094.1 GCF_003436425.1 Eubacterium sp. TM05-53 | reverse complement strand
TTTGCGCCCTTTTGTACTTCTAACTTCTTCATTTTTATAAATTTTATTTTCAGATTAAAACACCTCAGAAGCATTATACCACACCAAAAGAAAAGGCTACACAATGTGTAACCTTAGTTTTCAATAAATTCAAATTCAAAGCCTAATAAACGTACTGTATCTCCATCTTGACAACCGGCTTCTCTTAAAGCTGTATCAATTCCAAGATAACGCATCTTATTGGCAAATAGATAGAAGTCTTCTTCTGTATTCAACTTATTGATGTCAAATACACGCTCAAGTCTAGGACCTGAAACATTCCATACGCCATCATCTTCTTTTTCAATAATGATGTCTTTCTTCTTCTCTTCAAATGTATACATAACACCTGTTTCACCTGTATCTTCCGTAATTGGGAATACGGGTGTTGTCGCAAGAAGATCGGCAGCTTTTCTTAGTACTGGGTCTAAACCTTCATGAATGATCGTTGTTGTTTCATACACTGGGATATCTGGATATTTTTCTTTAAAGCGGCGAACATTTTCTTCGGCATTTTCCATATCCATTTTATTTGCGACAACGATTTGTGGCCTTTCCAATAAACGAATCTGGTAAGACTTCAACTCATTATTAATGACTTCATAATCATTTAATGGATCTCTTCCATCTTCTGCACCCATATCAATAACGTGAATAATTACACGACATCTTTCAATGTGACGCAAGAACTGGTGACCCAAACCTTTACCATCACTTGCTCCTTCAATAAGTCCTGGTAAATCAGCTAGCACAAAGCTTCTTCCATCTCCGGTTTGTACAACCCCAACATTGGGTGTGATTGTCGTAAATGGATAGTCTCCAATTTCCGGACGCGCTTTACTAACGGCATCTAGGAATGTTGATTTTCCAACACTAGGGAATCCTACCAATCCAACATCGGCAAGTACTCTTAATTCTACAACACAATCAAATTCTTCACCTAAAATACCTTGTTCTGCATATTTTGGTGCTGTATTGTGGCTTGATCTAAAGTGCCAGTTACCACGACCTCCACGACCACCATGTGCTACAACTTGGCGTTGGTGTGGTTTTGTCAAATCGGCTAAGACCTGATTATTATCTACTCTTTTTACAATGGTTCCTAATGGAACCTTTACAATTTTATGTTCTCCATTGGCTCCGTGCATCTTTTTGTTTTTACCTTTTTCACCCGGAGTAGCGATTATTTTACGGTGATAACGCAAATCTAAAAGTGTTGTCATTCCTGGATCGGCTTCAAAAATGACATCTCCACCGTTACCTCCATCGCCTCCAAAAGGTCCACCATAGGCAACATATTTCTCATGGCGAAAACTTACTAAACCATCTCCACCTTTACCTGCTTTTATATGAACTTTGACCTGATCTACAAACATATATACCCTCCTTTCTTTCTCATTAAAAAAGATCCCAGCAACGGGATCTTAAATTTCACACTTGTTAAGCTTGTGGATAAACAGAAACTTTCTTTTTATCTTTACCAAGACGTTCGTATTTAACAACACCGTTAACTAATGCGAACAATGTATCATCAGCACCACGTCCTACGTTAGTTCCTGGATGAATTTTTGTTCCACGTTGACGATAAATAATGCTTCCAGCGTGACAAGATTGTCCATCAGCTAATTTAGCTCCTAAACGTTTTGAGTGAGAATCACGACCGTTCTTTGTAGAACCAACTCCCTTTTTAGAAGCGAATAACTGTAAGTCTAATTTTAATAACATTTTTTACACCTCCTGTACTTGTATGTATTTAGGATAACTCTCTTCAATACTTTGAAACTGAACCAATAGCGTATTCAATATGATTTGTAGTTCAGCACATTCCGTATTGTTTATTTCTAATTCAACATCCCCTGCATCTACCTTATAAGAAATGAAACTTAAATAGCCAAGCTGTGCGATTGCGTTAATACCACCAATAATAATGGTACTGGCTGCAGAACAGACGATATCTTTTCCATACTGATCATATTCAGCATGTCCCTGCATAGAGATCAATGAAATCCCATGTTCATCTCTAGCAATTTTAATTTTAATCATAATTAAGCTTCGATAGCTTCAATTTTTACACGAGTGTAAGGTTGACGGTGTCCTTGTTTACGACGTGTTGAAGATTTTTTGGCTTTATATTTCACGATAGTGATTTTCTTTCCTTTGCCTTGTTTTTCAACAACACCAGTTACCTTTGCACCTTCTACGAATGGTTTACCAAATTTTCCATCAGCGTATAATACTTTGTCAAATGTAACTGTGTCTCCTTCGTTAGCTTCTAATTTTTCAACGAAGATAACAGCATCCTTTTCAACACGGATCTGTTTTCCACCAGTTTCGATAATTGCGTACATGTGTGCACCTCCTATTCATTCTTTTTTTCACATTTAGCTTGATACTCGCCATCAAGGTGTGAAATTTCAACTTAAAACCTTTTCTGGGCGGTTGCAAGTCCATACACGGAGTTTGCAACATTGATATTTTAAAGGATGAAACGCAATACGTCAAGATAAAATTCTATTTTTTAGGTCAGATAAACTAGAAGTTATCTTGATTTGCTTCTTACCAAAAGTGCTCGGAGATTCGCCAATTCTTTAGAGCTCCATTTCACACTCATAGCACTTAAATTTCTTTCCGCGGTATTCCTCATAATCTGAGTTTCCGTTTAGATGCATGCCACACTTTTCCATCACTTTTCTACTGCCTATATTTTCTTCAAAAAAGTCCGCCACGACCTTTTTAAAACCCATCTCACGTAATTCGTTTATTACTGCATTCACCGCTTCCGTTGCAAATCCTCGCCCCTGAAAAGCTGGGTCAATGACATATCCCAATTCAATAGTTTCTTCGTCATAACCACAATCATTGACAAACCCAATCATGTAACCGTCCAGATAGACGCCATATTCTAAATGGATTGTATCATTAATCTGACTGAATTCGATCAATTTGTCAGCTAACGCATAAAACTGTACTTCTTCACAATAATCAGGCACCATAAACGTTGCCGTAATCTTTGGATTTTGCATCATTTCTTTGAGACGCTCTCTGTCTTCTTTACGATAAGGTCCTAATATCAACCTATCTGTAATGATATGTTCTTTTTTTAATATTTGTCTGCTCACCACTCTGTTTCCCCTTCTTGCTGATATACAATATTGATAATTACGTTTTTTATTGTGACTAATTCTGATTTATCTTTTTCTTCTTAAATAATACTATTGTACGAAATAAACAAATCATATTTTAGACTTAAATGACTAAGATTCCAACCATCTCTAAAATGACACAAAGAATAAATAAAATGACAATTAATAATACGGGTGAAAAACCTTTTTTTAGTATTTTTGTACAACCAAAGAATACACATAAAGAAAGAACTCCAGGTAATACCATATCTAAATCGGATTGAATGTTTACTACATTGATTTGTACAAATCTCTGCACTAAAATTCCAATCACAAACATGCCTAACATACTTGCAGCTAACGTTACGTTCTTTAAGAATGTATCGGATAAGTCCGTAATCAACTTAGTACCCTTCTTATAGCCCAGTTCTTGTGTAATCCAAAGAAAGCCAAAGCGAAGTACGTTCCATGCCACAAAGAAGAAAATAGGGCCTAAAATATTTTGTGATAACGCAAGGGATGCACCAACAGCCGCAAGAATTGGACGCATAGTAAACCAGAATACTGGATCTCCTACACCTGCCAACGGTCCCATTAAACCAATTTTTACATCTTGTATGGAAGTATCTGAAATATCAGCACCTTTTGCCTTTTCTTCTTCCATAGCCAAGACAATACCAACAATGGGAGCAGAAACATATGGATGTGTATTATAGAATTTTAAATGACGTTCTACAGCTAAATCATAATCTTTGGAATTTGGATATAATTCTTTTAATGCCGGAAGCAAGCCGTAGCACCAGCCACCATTTTGCATACGCTCAAAATTCCATGAACCTTGTAAATATTGATGGTTTAAACAAACCTTTAATCTTGTACTCTTCTTCATATAAACCACCTACTCATAATCATTTAAGATGTCGCCTAATGGATCATCACTAGAAGCACTTTCCTTTTGCTTATTATTATTCAACAACATATATAGCCAAACTAAGCCACCACCAATAAAGCATAAAGATATTAAAGATAAGTTTGTCATACATGCCAAGCCAAAACCAATCATAAAGAATGGATATGTAAATTTAGATCCTAATACATTCGCTACAATCGCAAATCCAACCACACAAACGACACCTGAGCCAATCAATAATCCTTTATAAACACTTAATGGAATCATTTCCAAGATTGAACAAATTACAGATGATGGAATCAATAATAATACAACCGTCGGAATCAAAACACGAATACCTTGCATACAAATGCCAACCCATTGATAGTATGAAACTTTTTTTGTCTCATCCATCTTGTGCACAAGTTTAATTGCTAAATTACGACATACCTTTGTCAAAGATAAACCCACTAATGATAATGGAATTGCCAGCGCAATACTGATCGCAATTACAAATCTTGCTTCAATTGCGCTATTTAATCCATGAACCATCAATATAGATGAAATCACACTCGCTAAACATACATCAGGAGCCACGGCTGCACCAATGTTGGCCCAACCTAAGGCAATCAATTGTAAAGATCCACCTAATAATAATCCTTCTGTTAAATGGTTTGTCACTAAACCAATTAGAGTACAGGCAACAATGGGTTGATGAAACTCAAACTCATCCAAGATGCCTTCAATACCTGCGACAAATGCCACAAGTAAAACTAAAATAGTCTGCATACCTCTTCCTCATTTCTTTTTGATTTTCTTAAAATCCTTTGAATTTAAAAAATAATACAAGATAAATGCCCATACAAGAAAGAGTACCGCACCTAATGATATAAATGTCTTATAATAGGGACACCCAAAAACAGCTCCTACGCTTAAAATCAAGCCAACAAAAACATAGGATACAAATTCCTGGATTACATCATAGATTTCTTGAAAACTGTATTGATTATGTGTAGTTTCATTTTCTTGTAGTCCATCATATATACCTTGTGCAATATCTTTTAAAAATCTTTTCATATGTATAATATACCACAAGAAAAGGCTTTCCCATTAGGAAAAGCCAAGATTATTTATTATTCATCATTTTAAGTGCAATTCTAAGAACACAAATGCCCATCACCACAATCGCAATTGAGTTTAATAACCAAGTGTTGATTGTACTCGGTATTTTATAAATAAAAACGGTACATGCGCAAAGTAGTAAAATTAATAATTCTACAACTGAATTTTTAATCATAGTCATATCTGTACCTCCTTTACATTTTTAGTATAAAACACTTTAAATAAAGTACAATATGACTAGATACGATTGAACAGACATTTATCCAACGCTTAATTTATCCTTAATCTATGTTAATTTTAATTTACATAAGATTCAATTTCTCATTTGCAAGTTCTTATAAAGAGGATTATGATTAAAGTAACTAACCATAAAGAAACGGAGTTTATTATGATCAACATACCCGAGATACTGGTGGCAAACGGGACTGGGGCATTTTTAGTACTCTTCTTATTGTTATATCGAATACGAATTGCGCAAACGAATCAGTTTGATGAAAAAGCCTATAACTTTATGCTTATAGTTACCTTTATTGCCACGATCAATGAAACGCTTAGTTTTATCATTGATGCACGCCCAGGTTTTATCTTTCATATTTTACAATATATCTCAAATACAATTTCTTCAGCTAGCTCAGGCATCATCGGATATTGTTGGTGTTTATTCGTAGAATATCATATTCATAGAAATTTTGAGCGCATCAAGAAGAAATCAAGAATCTTAGCCATTCCATTGATTATTGCCACAATCTTGATCATTATCAATTTATTGGGAACGGGTATCATCTTTGATATTTCAAAGGAAAATGTATATACTCGTGGTCCCATGAATTTTATTTTATATATTTTTGTCTTTGTTTATTATATCGAAAGTATATATACTGTTCATAAAGCTAAATATGATTCCATTTTAGTAGAATTCTTTCCCATTTACTACTTTATCATCCCTTGTATGATTGGTACCATGATTCAAGGTTTCTTCTTTGGAGTTTCTACGATTTGGCTTTGTGTCGCAATCGCATTTATCATAGTTTACATTGAAATTCAAATATCTATATCCTTTATTGATGATTTATCTGGGCTTTACAATCGAAAATACATGAACCATTATCTGAATAAGCTACAAAGCAATAAAACGAAACATGTATACGGATTCTTGATGGATATTAATGAATTTAAAGCCATCAATGATACCTATGGACATTTAAAAGGTGATCATGCCCTCATTGAGTTTGGTAGAATTCTACAACACTCGATAGATAAGGATTCAGTCGCCATTCGTATGGGTGGTGATGAATTTGTGATCTTCGCAAAATTACAGTCAGACACAGAAGCCGTGAAATTGAAAAAGCGAATTGAAAACAATGTTCGTCAATTCAATATCCATTCTAAAGAACCATTACATTTATCATTCTCGATTGGAATCGCAAAATACAATGGAAATATGAGGCATCATCAACATGTGTGGGTAAATGTTAATCAAATTGTATAAAATTTGACTG
>NZ_QSPK01000093.1 GCF_003436425.1 Eubacterium sp. TM05-53 | reverse complement strand
CAATATGCCACGGCTAGAGGATTGGTAAATGCCTAGGGTTGTCAGATGGGTACTCACATTTTTTTATAATTAATCGAAGGAATATCATCTATGATTTCTACATCAAATTCAGATAGTTTTTCTAAAGCAGAATCATACCATTTTTTATTTAAATCGCCTACCTCATGTGCATCCATACCAATGATAGCCTTGACATCATATTGACCGGCAATTTGCCAGAATCTAGAATGTGGATACTCTTCATAGCCCATACGTAAATTATGCTGCATACCCAACACATTAAATTCTAATGGAACATTATAATCTTGACTTGTCTTACAAATTCTGTGGAATCCCTCTTCGATTTCTGGTGTTATTACACCACCCGTACTTCTTAAAATCAATTCTGGATGTGCCAAGTATGCATACATACCCGTTTTTATACCTTCCACACAAGTATCAAAATAGCCTTTAATATATTTTCCTTTCGCTCCACCTAAATAAAAATGATCCTCATCTGTACTATAATAATGATTGCCAAAAATCAAATAATCAATTTCATTTTCAATACAGAAATCCAATAACCAATCCATATATTTAGGAAAGTATTCAGCTTCTAAACCAAAACGAATCTCAATCTGCTTCTTATATCTATCTTTCAGATATAAAACGCTATCTTTATAATCATCAAATTCATCAAGCTTCATACGCATATGCGCCACAAAATCGGAGTCATATTTCCAACACGCATGATCTGAAAAGCCCAATACTTCAAAGCCATTTTGAATGGCAGTACGAACAAATTCTTCATCATTACCAAAGGCATGATGACAACGTGAAGTATGTGTATGAAAATTAGTTTGTTTCATTGTATTTTACCTCCACTAAATATAATCCGCAACTCGGTGCATTATAACGACATGCCGACTTATCTTTCGCATCTAACATTCCTTGCACATCATCAATATCTATCTTATGTTGACCTACCGCTATTAAAGTACCCGTCATCATTCGAACTTGATACCTTAAAAAACCTGTACCCTCAAAGATAAACTGCACATCTGTACCTTCTTCATTAATTTCAATATTTGAAATCGTTTTAACTCTAGGCTTTCTAGGATCGATTTTACTTGAGGCAAAACTCGTAAAATCATGAGATCCCAAGAATACTTTTGATGCATTTTTCATCGCCTCAATATCCAATTTTTTGGTTAATAAATTACGATATTTATAATTAAAAGGATTCTTTATATCGTACGAACAATAATAATCATAACGTTTGCCTACAGCACTAAAACGTGCATGAAAATCATCGGGCATTTCTTCCGTTTTTAAAATACGAATATCTTTAGGAAGCAATGCATTTAATGCTCTTTCATATTGAATAGCCGGAATATTTTTATTTGTTTCAAAATGAAAGACCTGACCAAACGCATGAACACCAGCATCCGTTCTTCCACTCGCAACAACATCCACATTCTCTTTAGTAATTTTATACAAAGCTTCTTCAATCACTTGTTGAATACCTAACGCATTCTCTTGTTTTTGCCAGCCTGCATAATTAAAACCATCATAGCTGACAAGTGCTTTTACAATCATAATACCCAAATACCAATACAAGCACAAAGAACAACAACACTTAAAAGCATGGAAGCATAATCCATTGTCTGCATTTTTAAAACCTTATAACGCGTTCTTTTTCTAGAAGGATCATACCCTCTAGCTTCCATCGCATTCGCCAATTGATCTGCACGATCAAATGCAGAAACAAATAGCGGAACAATCAAAGATAAAATAGCCATAATTTTTTCTTTGATACTACCATTTTCTAAATCCACACCACGACTTGCCTGTGCATTCATAATACGTTGTGTTTCTTCAATCAACGTAGGAATAAAACGCAACGCAATACTGATCATCATCGCAATAATGTGTGCTGGTACACCAACTTTTTCAAAAGGCTTCAACAATTTTTCAATTCCCAAAGTTAAATCCAAAGGTTTCGTTGTAGCTGTTAATACAGTTGTGATAATGACCATCAACATTAAACGAACCACAATATATAACGTTTGATTTACGGCATCACTATAAATTGTAAATCCCTTGATTGAAAATAAAGGTGTTCCTGTTTTGATAACCAATAGGTTAATAACCAACAAGAAAGCCATCATCCATAACATTGGTTTCATTGTTCTTAAGGCATATTGAATATTTAACTTAGACAAATATAAACTAAATAAAATAAACGCGCCAATAATCGCATATCCAAGTGCACCTGCAGGAATAAAGATTGCCACCATCAAAAACAACATGATCATAATCTTAGATCGAGGATCCATCTTATGAACCACAGAATCCAATGGCATATATTGTCCTAACGCAACATTATTCATGTTTCTTCACCTGCTTTTCTATTGAATCCACAAGTGAATTCATATCCATAATATCTGGATCCATTTCAAATCCATTTTCCTCTAGCTGCATCTTTAAACGTACAATACTAGGTGGGTTGATACCAATTTCTTGTAAATACTCAGGATGTTTAAAGAACTCCTTTACATCCGCTTCCTGCGTAACTTCACCATGACTCAATACGATCACATGATCACAATAATTCATGACATGCTCCATATCATGCGTTACTAAAAGAACGGTTTTACCTTCTTTTTTATTTAAGTTCATAAACAAAGTCATCATTTCCTGTGCCCCTTGAGGATCAAGACCTGCTGTTGGCTCATCTAAAACTAAAACTTTTGGATTTAATACTAAAATACCCGCAATTGCAACACGACGTTTTTGTCCTCCACTCAAATCAAAAGGAGAACGATCCAAATAACTTTCATCCAATCCTACAACAGGCAAGACTTTCTTTACCAATTCTGAAGCATCTTCTTCACTTGTTCCAAAGTTTTTTGGTCCAAACGCAATATCCTTACCAATCGTTTCCTCAAACAATTGATATTCAGGAAACTGGAATACAAGTCCAACTTCTTTTCTTAATTGCTTCACATCTTTGATTTTCAACAAAGGCTGAATATGAAAACCACAAATATCCAAAGTACCTGCAGTTGGTATCAATAGACCGTTTAAATGTTGAACCAAGGTTGATTTACCAGAACCCGTCTGACCAATAATAGCTGTAACTTTCCCTTCTGGAATTGAAAGATCAATACCTTTTAATGCTGCATGAGAAAAAGGTGTATTTTCATTATATGTGTGCTCTAACTTCTTTATTTCAATCGACATAACTTTTCAACCACCTCATCTAAACGACATACATTTTCTTTAAAGATTCCACGCTTCTTTAATTCCTTAGAAATCTTTAACGCAAAAGGAATGTCCAACTGCATTCTAGCCAATTTATCCTCTTGTTTAAAAATATCCATTGGCGTTCCCTGAATCGCAATCTCACCATTTTCTAATACTATGACATTTTCAGATTGAGCAACCTCTTCCATATCATGGGTAATCGATAAAATAGTAATATTCTTTTCTTCATGTAATTTACGAATCTGCGCATTAATACTTGCCTTACCTTGAGGATCTAACATACTTGTAGATTCATCAAAAATAATAATATCCGGTTCAATCGCTAAGATACCCGCAATCGCAACACGTTGTTTTTGTCCACCAGATAATTTAGTTGGCTCTGCACTTAAAAAATCCGTCATCCCAACACGACTTGCGACATCTTCAATAATATCCTGCATCTTTTCTTGTTCTACACAATGATTTTCTAAACCAAAGGCAATATCATCTGCCACTGTAGAACCAATGAATTGATTGTCTGGATTTTGGAATACAATACCTACATGACTTCTCAATTCATATACACTTTCTTCATTTAGTTCCTGCCCTAAAATCTGAATTTTTCCCTTTTTCGCTTCCAATAAACCAATGATTAGTTTTGCCATTGTACTCTTACCAGAACCATTATGTCCAATAATCGTTGTATAGCTTCCTTTTGGGATTGAAAAAGAAACATTTTTTAATATATCATTTTTCCCATCATAGGAAAAAGTTAAATGTGAAACTTCAATTGCTTCCATCACATATCCTCCACCATAAACGGAACTATTATACCATATTAAAATGGCTTGAGCACCCTCAAGCCACTATTTATTAAAATGAAATCCTTTATATTCAGCACTCGTATTTGTACATGCATTTACAAGTGTGTCTGACAAAATTTTTAAATCACTTTCATTTACACCCTCATGATAAATTACATCCACAAGTTTGTCTTCATCATCATACGAAGAAGTTAATCCATTTTCAGCAATTTCTGTTTGAAATTGTTTAGCCGCCTCCTTAGAATCAAAACTATATGTAAGTGTGACCGGAAGAATTTCTTCTTCAGCCTCTTTAAATCCCATAATATCCGATTCCATATTTTTTAATGGACTTACACTTGGTTGAATCTCTTTTTCAATAGGTTCATCAATATCTGGGCATAAGAATTCATCTAACTCTTCCTGTCTTTGTTTATCACGACGTACTTTGCCAGCAACTGCACATGCGCCAACTGTAATGGTTGCAGCACCTACTAAAAATTTAAAAAGATTCATAATTATTTCCTCCTTGTAATGGCAACTCCGTCTCCATAATCATAAAATGCTGTTTCATAATCGGAAAGTTCTGCCAAATACGTATGATAATCATGGATCTTGCGAACTAATTGGCGTGTATTGCGATTACGCGATAATTCTGGATGTTCTACAAGCCCATGAAAATTCATATTATCTGATACAATTATACCATTCTCATTCAAATGGATACAGTATTTCTCAAAAAAACGTCGATATTGTGCTTTAGCTGCATCAATAAAAATACAGTCAAACATACCATCTACATCTACTTCAAGGGCATCCCCTTCAATCAATGTGATTTGGTCAGATAATCCACTTTCCTCAATATTCTTTTTTGCCTGAACGATCATGTCGGGATTTCTTTCAATTGTGACAACTTTCATTCTAGGATCTAACTTAGCTACTTCAATAGATGTACGCGCAATTGCAGTTCCCAACTCTAAAAATGACAGGCATTGATTTTCTCGAAGTTTTTCTAACAAGAACTTTAACCCACCATCCATCATAATAGGTACTTGATGTTCTTTTGCGTATTGTTCTAAATCACTCATATTAATTCTCCTTAAAAGAAAAGTGAAGTAGTAACTACTACTTCACGAATTGTACAATTGCCATTGGAGCTGCATCTCCACGACGGATACGTGTTTTAACTACACGAGTGTATCCACCATTACGATCTGCATATGCTGGTCCAATTTCATTGAATAATTTTTGAAGAGCTGTTGTTCCCTCTTCATCTACTTCTACATTACGAACATAAGCGGCTGCTTGTCTACGTGCATGTAAATCTCCACGTTTTGCTAATGTAACTAATGAGTCCATTACAGCGCTTAATTCTTTTGCTTTCATTTCTGTTGTTTCGATTTGTCCGTTTTCAATCAAAGATGTTGCCATGTTACGCAACAATGCTTTACGATGATCGGCTTTACGTCCCAATTTACGATTCCACATGATTCTTACTCCTCTTATTCATACGATTTGAAGAACAATCCCAATTGGTACATTTTGTCCTTCACTTCTTTGAGTGATTTCTTACCCAAATTCTTAACATGCATCATTTCATCTTCTGTTTTTTGTGTAAGTTCATCAACAGTTTGAATTCCTGCACGTTTTAAACAATTGTAAGAACGAACAGATAAATCCAAATCTTCAATCATCATTGTATTTACTTTCTTAACATCCTCAACTTGAGTTTTTTGAACCATGAAACTTTCTTCTAATTCTAAATCTGAAACAGTTAAAACTTCATCTAAGTTTTCCATACAAATCTTTGCAGCCATTGTGATAGCTTGTAAAGGTGTAATTGTACCATCTGTTTCTACATTGATATGTACTTTATCATATTTTTTATCCAACCCAACACGAGCAGGTTCTGCTAAATAATCTGCTTTACGGATTGGAGTGAAAGTTGCATCTAATACTACGACATCTTCACCAAAGTCGTATGACACTTTGTTTTCAATTGAACTCTTATATCCAGTTCCAGTTACAGCATAAATTTCCATTTCCAAGCTTGCACCTTTTTCTAAAGTACAAATAACTTGTTCAGGATCTACAACTTCTACAGCTTCTGGACAAATAATGTCAGCAGCCTGCATTGTTGCAGGACCTTTCTTTGAAATATGCAATGTTTGGAATCCTTCTCCATCATTGTATAATTGTACAGCTTTTAAATTTAATGAAATACGATAAATATCTTCTAAAATACCTTCAATCATTGTTGCTTTTCCATCAAATCCAGATACTTTAAATCCAACAATGCGTGTGCCAGGTACACTTGTTAATAATGTACGGCAAATGGTATTTCCAATCGTAATTCCAAAACCTCTTTCAAGAGGTTCAAAGATATAAGATCCAGTATTGTTTTCTTCATTCACAAAATCTTTATGAAGTGAAGCTCTTTCAAATTCCTGCATCGTTATCCTCCTTTAACTATCCACGAGGTCGTTTTGGTGGACGACATCCGTTGTGTGGAATTGGTGTTACATCATTGATCATTGTAATTTCTAAACCAGCTACCTGTAATGCTCTAACAGCTGCTTCACGTCCAGGTCCAGGTCCTTTTACATCTACGGATACTGTCTTCATTCCGTGATCCATTGCTGCTTTTCCAGCTGCTTCTCCTGCTAACTGTGCTGCATATGGTGTTGATTTACGACTTCCCTTGAATCCTAATGCTCCGGCACTGCTCCATGCTACTGCATTTCCACTTTCGTCTGTGATTGTTAAGATTGTATTATTGAAAGTCGAGTGAATGTGTGCACATCCTCGCGCAATATTCTTTTTAA
>NZ_QSPK01000092.1 GCF_003436425.1 Eubacterium sp. TM05-53 | reverse complement strand
GCTATTACGATAGTCCTTTTTGTCGTTCCTCATAATCAACAAATTGTGACAATTCGACAACTTTTCACATGCCGCATTCCCCTGTTCCGAAACCAAAATCTTAATATATAAAAAAATCCAACCTTTCGATTGGATTTTATTGAATTTGTGATTTTAAATACGCAAAGATGAATTCATCTAGATCTCCATCTAATACAGATTGAACTTGACTCGTTTCATATCCTGTACGAACATCTTTGACTAAGCTATATGGATGCATGACATAGCTTCGAATTTGGCTACCCCATTCATTGGCAGATTGTACGCCTTTGATTTGGGCAATCTTCTTTTCTTGTTCTTCAATTTCTAATTGATACAAACGAGATTTTAAGACACGCAAACATTCTTCTCTATTCTCATGCTGACTACGTCCATTTTGACACGTAGCTACAATACCCGTAGGTTTATGCACCATACGAACGGCACTATCCGTTTTATTGATATGCTGTCCTCCTGCACCCGAAGCACGTTTTGTTTCTACTATTAAATCTTCTGGTTTGATGTCAATTTCAATTTCATCATTAAATTGAGGCATAACATCTAGACTCGCAAAAGAAGTATGCCTTCTAGCTCCTGAATCAAATGGTGAAATACGAACTAAACGATGTACACCCTTTTCCGATTTCAGATAGCCATAAGCCTTATCTCCTTCGACAAGGAAAGTTACACTTTTAATACCTGCTTCATCCCCTGGTAAATAATCGAGAACTGTTACTTTAAAACCATGTTTTTCAGCATATCTTGTATACATACGATACAACATACTTGCCCAGTCACAAGACTCTGTTCCACCTGCTCCAGGGTGAATTTCTAAAATGGCATTATTTTGATCATATTCATGACTTAATAAGACTTGAATTTCAAAATCCTCGAATTTCTTATCCATATCCGCATATTCTTCTTCGGCAATCATCATTAATTCTTCATCAAATTCAGACTTTAATTCATCGGCCGTATCATTTAATGAAGTCAATTGTAAATCCAATTCTTCATAACGATCCACAATGTCTTTTAATGCATTTTTTGCACGAATCACTTGTTGAGCCTTTTTCTGATCTTGCCAGAAATCCGGTTCTAAAGTTTGTTTATCATATTCTTCAATCTGTTTGTTTTTACTAGATAAGTCAAAGTGACTCACCTAAAGAATGTAATTTCTCTAGGTGAGTACTCACTCCTTGTTTTAATTCATATAGTTCCATTAAGCTGCGTGCTCCTTACGAATACGTACCTTTAATAGGAAGAATGTGATTTCACGATCAATTCTTTGATTCATTTCTTCAAACATATCAAATCCTTCTTGTACATATTGTTGTAGAGGGTTGTTTTGTGCATAAGAACGCAAATAGATACCACTACGTAATTTATCCATCATATCAATATGATTGATCCAGTTACGGTCAATATTACGTAATACAACTGTCTTTTCAAAAGGTAAGAATTGACGCTTAACATCTTTGATTTCAGCTTCATATTCATTCCAAATCTTATTCACACAATATTCTTTAACTTCATCATAAGACTTTCCTTCAAGTTCATTTGCACGAATTGCCTTATCTTCAGCCATACCCATCATTTCAATAGATTTTACAACACCCGCAACATCAATTGTTTGTTTCTTTTGATCCGATAAATTAGCTTGTAAAGTTTGTTCAATTGTTTTTTCAAATACAACACGAACCATATCGTGTACTTCATCTGCTTCTAGAATACGATTACGCTGTGCATAAATAATTTCACGCTGACGACGCAATACATCATCATAGTCCAATAATTGTTTACGCATATCGAAGTTATATCCTTCAACACGTTTTTGAGCCATTGTGATTGACTTTGTAACTGCCTTAGATTCAATTTGTTCGTCGCCCATTTTTTCAAACAGTTTTTGTAGCTTGTCGCCACCAAAGCGAACCATCAATGAATCTTCTAAAGATACATAGAAACGTGAGAATCCAGGATCTCCTTGACGACCAGAACGTCCACGTAACTGATTATCAATACGACGAGATTCATGTCTTTCACTACCTAATACAGCTAAACCACCTAATTTACGTGATTCTTCTGTCAATTTAATATCGGTACCACGACCAGCCATGTTAGTCGCAATTGTAACTGATTTTGGACGACCCGCTTTTGCGATGATTTCTGCTTCACGAGCATGGTTTTTCGCATTTAATACTTCATGAGGAATGTGTTCTTTATTAAATAATTGAGAAATAACCTCACTTGTTTCTACCGCAATCGTACCAACTAGAACTGGTTGTCCTGTTTCATACAAACGTTTAACTTCACGTACTAATGCAGCATATTTATCTTTCTTGTGTGCATAGATTTCATCAGGAAGATCCTTACGAGCTACTGGACGGTTTGTAGGAATCACAACAACCTTCATGTTGTAAGTTGATAAGAATTCTTCTTCTTCAGTTTTTGCGGTACCCGTCATACCAGCCAATTTCTCATATAGACGGAAGAAGTTCTGGTATGTAATTGTTGCCAAAGTCGAAGTTTCTTCTTTGATTGGAACCCCTTCTTTAGCTTCAATAGCTTGGTGTAATCCATCAGAATATGCACGTCCTGGCATCATACGACCTGTAAATTGATCGACGATAACAATTTCTTTTTCATCACTAACTACATATTCAACTTCACGCATCATGATGTAGTTTGCCTTTAAAGCCTGGTTAATGTGGTGAACAAGTTGAGTATGTTCAATATCGTAAAGGTTTTTGATCTTAAAGAATTTTTCTGCCTTATGAACACCATCTTCACTCAACATGATCTGACGTGTCTTTTCATCAATATCATAATCTCCAGAAATCAAAGTTTTTTCATGCGTAAACTTATCTGTTTCATATTCTGGAGCAATTAAAGTCTTCACAAAACGATCCGACTGAATATATAAGTTTGCGGTTTGTTTTTTACCACCAGAAATAATTAATGGTGTACGACTCTCATCAATTAATACAGAGTCAACCTCATCGATTACAGCCATGTGAAGTCCACGCATTACACGATCTTCCACTTCTGTAACCATGTTGTCACGCAAGTAATCAAATCCAAGTTCTGAGTTTGTTGTATAGGTAATATCACATGCGTACGCATCACGTTTTTCTCTTGGTTTTAAATCACGTGTATTTACACCAACTGTTAAGCCTAAGAAACGATAGATTTCACCCATCCATGCAGCATCACGACCAGCCAAGTATTCATTGACTGTGATTACGTGAACACCTTGACCTGCAAGAGCATTTAAGTATACACACATTGTGGCTGTCAAAGTTTTACCTTCACCTGTCTTCATTTCTGAGATATCACCTTTGTGCATCGCAATAGATCCCATAATCTGAACTTTATAAGGTTTTTCGTTGATCACACGATAGGCAGCTTCTCTAGCTGTTGCGAACGCTTCAGGAAGAAGATCATCTACAGTTTCTCCATCCACAATTCTTTTTCTATATTCATCCGTTTTTGCACGCAACTCATCATCCGATAATGCCTGCATTTCTGGTTCATATTTTAATACTTGATCTGCAATCTTTTCCAATGCAGATAATTCTCGTTGTTCTTCTGAAAATAATTTTCCAAAAATTCCTGCCATAATTAAGTTCTCCTTTTAAAGACTATACTATATTTTAACATAGAAACGACGCGATAAATAGGGCAACTCCAATAAAAAAAGAGAATTTCACATTCTCTTACACAATTTTTCTTTCGAATGGGTCACAACTCATTCCCTTCTCTAAAATATCTTTTGCCCATTCCTTAGCACCAAACAAAGAATGATCTTTGTAGTTACCACACTCTTTTTCTTCTGTACCAGGAACATCTTCCCATTCTGTAGTTGTGATGAGTTCCAATGCTTCTTTTACGGCAATCGCAACATCTTTACTTGAATGTTTTCCCCATGCTAATAGGTGGAAGCCAGTGCGACATCCAAATGGTGAACAATCTAAATAGCCAGAAATTCTTGGACGAAGATATAATGCGAACAAATGTTCTAAAGTATGCATAACTCCGGTTGGAATCTCTTGTCGATTTGGCTGACATAAGCGAACATCAAAATTGGATACAATATCTCCATGAGGTCCTTTTTCTTCACTAATCAAACGCACATAAGGTGCTTTTACTTTAGTGTGATCTAAAGTAAAACTTTCAATTTCTACTTTTTCCATAAATACTCCTTTACTTGTTTCATAAACGGCATAAACGCACTCGGTAAAGCGATATGCTCTTCTATTTCTTCAATTGTTTTATAATTTGAATCTTCCATATCTACTATACACAACGTTGCATCCATATGCCACTCTACATGTGAAAAAATATGTATATAAGGTTCTAATTCAATACTTTCTATAATATGTTCTGGTTTCATTTCATCAAAACCATAAAGTCCCGCCAACAAGCCTGTATCTGCTCTTTTTACAACATGAATTCGATCTTGATACATCCAAATGTATACATGTTTATACTCGATTTTACGTGCCTTTTTCTTTGGTTTATAAGGCAAAGAAGCAGGATCTGAAGCTTCACAATATGTTTTGATTGGACAAATATCACACCTTGGACTTTTGGGAATACAAATAAGTGCTCCTAGTTCCATCAACGCTTGATTATAGTAAGAAATCTCTTCTTTGGAAGGAAGACTTTCATCTACTAACTGTTCAATCTGTTTTTTCACACTTGTCTTAGTAACATCCTCACAAATATTATACAACCTAGAAAATACACGAATCACATTCCCATCGACTGCACTTACTCTTTGTCCATACGCAATGGAAGCTATAGCCCCTGCTGTGTATGGTCCAATTCCTGGTAGTTTTAATAATTCTTCTTTTGTACAAGGCAATTTCCCACCATATTTATCAACACATTCAATGGCACACTTCTTAATATTTTTACAACGCGAATAATAGCCTAATCCTTGCCACAGCTTATTTAACTTTTCATCATCACAATTGGCGACGCTCTCAATATCTGGCAACTGTTGTATCCATCTTTTAAAATAGGGAAGCATAGCCTCGATGCGAGTTTGTTGGGCCATGATTTCACTAATCCATATTTCATAGGAATCTTTCTTTAAGCGAAATTCTAAAGGACGATGATTTTTAATATACCAGTCGATTAAATCTTTTTGAAATTCTTTCATAATTAAAAAGAAGCAGGGAATTAAACCCTGCTGTAGATCCATTGGCAGTTTCCTGTGATTTTTACATCACCACTGTTCGCATCAATAAATACAGAATCGCCT
Source organism: Eubacterium sp. TM05-53 (assembly GCF_003436425.1). Lineage (GTDB taxonomy): Bacteria > Bacillota_I > Bacilli_A > Erysipelotrichales > Erysipelotrichaceae > Holdemanella. The sequence continues at coordinate 1,594 of NZ_QSPK01000092.1, read as the reverse complement.
TTATTTACTTCTAAAGTTGTACCATTATTTTCAATTGTCGCACTACCCTCAATCAACAAGATAGAACCAAAGCTTTCATCATCAACATGAAGTGTAGTTGTACCATTCAACGTAGATTCATATGTTGTAAAGTATTCGCAAGTTGCCAAACGAACAGTATCACAATCCCCATTCTTTTCTTCTGGACCACATGGTTTGAAATCCGATTCAATTGGACTTAAATTAGAAACATCAATTGCCTTTTGAATATGTAATTCACGAGGTTTTCCGTCTTTTCCAACACGTCCAAAATCATAAACACGATATGTTGTGTTTGAATTTTGTTGAATCTCACAAATCTGAATGCCTGCACCAATCGCATGAATTGTACCCGACTTAATAAAGAAAACATCTCCCTTATGTACCGGAACAGCTTTTAACACGTCTAATAAAGTATTATCTTGAATTCGACGTTCAAACTCTTCTTTAGTAATTTCTTTATTTACACCAAAATATAAAAATGAATCTGGTTCACAATCTAAGATATACCACATTTCAGTCTTTCCATATTCATGTTCAACACGAAGTGCATATTCATTATCTGGGTGAACCTGAATCGATAATGGTTGTTTGGCATCAATAAATTTAATTAAGATTGGAAAAAATTCAAATGTATTTCCTTTTGTTCCTAAAACACACTTTCCTTTTTTCTCCAAATATTCAGGGAAAGACAAGCCTTCATATTCGCCACTAGCTACAATACTTGGACCATCTGGATGCACAGACAATTCCCAGCTCTCCGCAACTGGATCCATATCTGTTTTTTTACCATAGTTTTCTTTTAGTTTAGTACCACCCCATAGGTAGTCTTTAAATGCTGGATTTAACTTAATAATTGACATTTTATGTACCTCACTTCTAGCTCTATTATAGACAGTAATTTTTGCCTTGTCTACTTATTCACAACCAATAAACATTGTCTGTATCAAGACTAAATATCATAATCTAAACGATATCATTCATACAAATTGCATGTCTAAATCATGCATATATTTACGCTTTTCAATCGATTCTTCACTCACTGAGAAGATGAATGCGATACTTGTAATGCTGAATTCCTTGTCTACCATCGTTTGATACATCTCACATTATACATATAAGAAAAGTAGAGATTTTTCTCTTCATATCAATTACTTAATGCTCGTTTTAGACTCTCAACAGATATTGAACAAACCTTAGAAATCTCATTGACACTCATTCCATTCTTTATCATAGTCTTGTACAAAAGAACCTGTCCTAGTTCTACACCCTGTTCAATACCTTGTTCAATTCCTTGTTCTATGCCTTGTTCGATGCCTTTTCTTATTCCTTCAGCTTCCCATTCCTTTGACTTTACTTCTAGCCATCTTTTTTCAGCTTCACACATCGCAATCTCCTCCTTTTCCTCTAATTCTTCTAAATCCAGCCATTCTACATCCGTCAATGTCTTGACGACTTTTAACACACTACTCTTCACAAGTCCAAAATCTTTGCTCTTTCCTGGTATATAAATAGACTGATCATAAATACTTCGACATATGTAGAATAAATTATACACGTCTTCTTCATTAAAATT
>NZ_QSPK01000091.1 GCF_003436425.1 Eubacterium sp. TM05-53 | reverse complement strand
GACCACCTCTTTTTAGTGCGGCCTTTTTTTTATATTTTTCTAAGTTTTATTCACACTTAAAACCTCCAACCCTTATTATGCCAAAAAAAGTGTAAAAAAAGAAGAAGATTTTTATTTCTTCTTCGCATCGGTTTTATTAAATTTGTCTCTACGCTTTGTAGATTGAATGAATAAGCGCTTCATTTCCTGCGTATCTTCTTGTTCTAAAGAATCTCTAAAGTGAGAAATTGAATCAATAAACTGATTGATTTCATCTAATAAAATATCTTTATTCATGATAAATAATTCGGTCCATAAATCTTCATTGATTTTTGCGATACGCGTTAAATCCCGAAAGCTATCGCCTGTATATTCTACAAGGTGTGCATTGTCATGTGTATTCATTAAGGATACCGCAATGACATGGGTCAATTGAGATAAAAAGCCAATCATTTTATCATGCTCTTCAATAGATAATGTACAGATTCTACCAAATTCCATTTGAGTTGCTAAATCTTTTACAGATTCAATAGTTTCGCTTTTATTCTTTTGAGTTGGAACAAGAATAAAGTTAGATCCTTTAAAAATGGTTTCATCACTAAATTCAATACCACGAGATTCTCTACCACACATAGGGTGAATGCTTAATAATTCAAGATCTTCTCGTAATACATCTTGAATGGGTTTGACAATATTTGTCTTCACACCACTGATATCCATCAATAATGAATGTTTAGGAATATCATTTTGATAGACTTCGACCCAAGGAAGAATTTTCGTTGGATATAAACAGAAGATAAATGTATCACACTTTGAAATGACATCTAAAGGATTTGTGCTACCATCTACGATGATTTTTAATTCTTTAGCTTTATCAATGGTTTGCTCGGAAACATCAATACCATAAACGTTGTAGTTTAAGTGTGTTAGTTTCTTCGCAAAACTTGCTCCCATTAATCCAAGTCCGATAATCGCAATGTTTGTCATAGAATTTCGACCTTTCCGCCTAGACTTTGAATATCTTCAAAGAAAGTAGGGTAACTCTTTGTGATGGCTTGAGCATCATCAATAATACATTCGGAATCTGCACATAATCCAAATACAGTCATGGCCATAACGATACGGTGATCATTGTGTCCAAAAATTTCGATTGTATTATCTGATTTATACAGTTCTTTACCATGAATTTGAATTGAATCAAATGTAGAAGTAATGTAAACACCCCATTTTTTAAGCTCGGTTTCCATTGCCTCAATACGATCACTTTCCTTCATGCGTAAACGAGCCGCATTCACAATATTTGTTTCACCATTTGTATAACTAGCCAAAACACATAAAATAGGACCTAGATCTGGACAGTTGGATAAGTCGATTGTTTGTGGAATTGGCTTTTTGTTTGTGAATGTGATAGTATCTTTTTCACTTGTAAAACTAGGAATACAATCTAGAATGGCTTTATCTCCTTGTTTACTTGACATATCCATGTTAGAACATGAGAGGGTATTATTTAAGGTGCCTAATACCGCGAAGAAGGCAAGCTGAGAAAAGTCTCCTTCTACCGAAACGTTCTGAGCTTTATAGTGCTGGTTTCCTTTGATTAAATAAGAGTTTGAACTTGTTTCAATGATTTCAATGCCAAATTTTGCTAACATTTGAATCGTAAGATTTACATAGCTCTTCGATTCATAAGGTTCAGTAATTGTAAGTGTACTATCTTGATTTAATAATGGAAGTACAAACATGAAACCTGTAATAAACTGACTTGATATATCTCCTTGTACTACATAGTCTTTCGCTTTTAGATTTCCACTCACAATGATTTCTTGATCCGATTGATTAAATTCAATGTTTTGTTCCTTAAATTCATTCGCATATACATCCATAGGTCTTTGAAGTAATCTTCCTTGACCTAAGAATTTGACTTTGGCATTGGTGCATGCAGCTAGTGGAATCAAGAAACGCAAAGTAGAACCGGATTCATTGGCATTACACGTAATGTTTCCTTCTTGTTTGAAAAGATTTGTACCAGTTACTTCATATGTAGTTTCATCCAATTGTTTGATTTTAGCTCCCAAAGCTTTCATGCAGCCAACGGTTGCCTCAATATCCTTTGAGTTTGTGACATTGGAAACAATACTTGTACCATCACTTAATGAGGCACAGATCAATGCTCTATGTGCCATCGATTTGGATGCAGGTATTTTTACATTTCCACTTACTTTACTTGGTGTTACTTTTACTTTCATTCAAAATCCCCCTGAAGTGGCTTAATGGCAAGCCTAGACATATATAGATCTAATAATCCAAATGCGACTACACTATCGACAACGATTCTAGCACGGTGCAAGATGCATGGATCGTGTCTTCCTTGGATTTGAAGATCCACATTTTCTTTTGAAAGATAATCCACAGATTCTTGTGTTTTAAAAATTGATGGTGTTGGCTTTATGCAAGTATGAATGACTATTGGCATTCCATTTGTGATGCCACCATTAATTCCGGCATTATGATTCGTCTTTGTTTCAATCTTATTATTAAAACGGAAGGCATCATTGGCTTGAGATCCTTTCATTTTCGCAAAGCCAAATCCTTCACCAAAAGATACTCCTTTTACGGCTGGTACAGAGAAAATCAAGTGGGACAAAATACTTTCCACAGAATCAAAGAATGGTTCTCCAAGTCCTGCAGGAAGTCCTATAATGGCAGTTTCTAAAATACCACCTAATGAATCACCTTCAACAGCCGCTTTTTCAATTTTTTGAATCATTTGATCTTTGATTTGATCATCTAAAACCGCAAATGTTTTATCATTGACTTTGGCAATTTGTTTTTCTAAAAGATCATAGTCTTGACTAAAAGGAATATCCGATAAGGTATATAAGCTTTCGATGTGTGATCCGACCACAATTCCCTGTGATTTTAGAATTTGTCTACAAATACTTCCGGCAGCTACGATGCATGCGGTAAGTCTTCCAGAAAAATGTCCGCCTCCACGATAGTCTTGGTAGCCATTGTATTTTTCAAAGGCTGTAAAATCAGCATGTCCGGGACGTAATCTTCCATGGAAGGCAGAATAGTCTTTTGATTTTGTATTTTGATTTTCAATGATAATTGTAAGTGCTGTACCTGTTGTATACCCGTTATACATTCCTGAAATAATATGCACTTCATCAGCTTCGTGCCTTTGGGTTGAAATCTTACCTGTTGCCTTACGCTTGTCCATGTCAGCTTTGATTTGTTCCATATCCACTTGAAAGCCTGCAGGAAGACCATCTAATGTGATGCCAATGGCAGGACCGTGGCTTTCACCAAATAAAGTCCAAGATATATTTGTACCAAAATTATTCTTCATACGGACCTCTTTCTAATACGTTTTGTATGTCTTTAAAAGAAAGTTCTTTGATGATATAAGAACCAGATTGTTTGACTAGAATTGTAGACACTGTATTATGACTGCTTTTCTTATCATGTGTTACATATTCTAATAATGTGGAAGTATTATAGTCTGGTACTTGAGGTAGATCTAGCTTCTTATATATATTTAATACGCGTTGTTTTAATGTTTCATCTTCAATAAAGAATAACATACCCATCGCCACACATTCTCCATGAAGATATGTATTTAATCCATATGCAGATTCAATGGCGTGTCCAATGGTGTGTCCAAAGTTTAAAATTTTTCTAAGATTACTTTCTCTTTCATCTTGTTGAACAACGTCACGCTTTAATTCAATGGAACGCGTAATAATCGCATCGATATCTATTGTTTCTTGTTCAAATAGAGAGACTAAATGATCATCTAAAATAAGTCCCATTTTTAATGCTTCACATAAACCATTGTGTTGTTGACGAAGGGAAAGCGTAGATAATACGTTTGGATCGATAATCACAGTTTTAGGTTGCCAAAATGCCCCAACAATATTTTTATAGGAACCCATATCAATAGCTACTTTTCCACCTACGCTTGAATCGACTTGACTTAAAACGGTTGTAGGGATGTTGTAGAAATCAATGCCACGCATATAGCTAGCAGCGACAAAGCCAGCAAGATCTCCGACAACACCACCGCCTACCGCAATAATGGCATCTTTTCTAGACATGTTGTGTGAAATCATTTCTTCTAAAAGATGTTTATATTGATCAAAACATTTGGATGGTTCTCCTTGGGGTATCGTGCATATAAAAGAATCCGGACACTGTTCCTTTACGATGTTGACCCATTTTTTTGGAACACCTGTATCTGTGATGATCGCAATCTTTCTTGTGACTGGAATATATTCGTGTACGTTTTGGATTGCGTTTCTTTCAATATATATTGGATATGAATGATTTTCTAAATTGACATTTAACTTCATAATAAAAAAACTCCTTTCGTATATCATACCATGAACGTAAATCTTTTTCAGAAATTTTCTGAAAGAAATAGTATAATGAATATATGGAGTACTTAGTTAAGGCTCAAGACTATTTGAAATTGAAAGTAAAGGATACATATCGTTTGGCTCATTCGTATCGTGTCGCAAATATTGGAAAGGAAATTGCTAAAAAAGAAGGGTTGAATGTAGAAGATTTAATGATTGCGTGTTTGTTGCATGATGTGAGTTATTGTACACCTTTTAAAACACAGGATGAGTGGCAAAATCATGGAAGGGTATCTGGTAAAATGGTGCGTATATTTCTTGAATCGATTGACTATCCTAAAGAGCGTATTCATGATATATGTTATGCCATTGCGATTCATGTAGATTTAAAAGCGGATTTTGATGGGGAATATAATGCGTTTACACTGAGTGTACAAGAAGCGGATAATATTGATCGTGTAGGCGCCTATCGCTTATATGAAACGTTAGAAGCTGTGCAGTTTAGTAAACAACCAATAGATGTACAGATTCAATATGTGGAGTCTATGTTACAAACATTGAATGAATATGCTTCTTATGAGTGTACAACAAAGACGGCACAAGCATTATGGCTAGATCGTATTCAATTTCAAATGAATTATTATGAGCGTTTAAAAGATCAATTAAAAATATCCACAGCCTTATAAGCTGTGGATAAATGTTTCTACGCGATACATGATTTGTTTCAGATTCTCAATGTCTATTTGAATATTTCCTGTTTCCAAGGAATGATTCCCATCAACAATACTATGAAATTCGATAAGATGATAAATACAATATTGTTCGATCTTATCAAAATTAGCCCACTGATCTTTGGTTCCAGAATACACTAAATCTTTTTGTTGGAGATATTCCAAAGTAAAATCTAATGGTGTGAAATAGATATTGGCAGTTAACTTATATTCATGGGCAAGCTTAGCTGCACAATAGGTTCCAATACTTTTAGATATGAATAGAATGGAATCATATGTGTCTAAATCCATTTTTTCAATTTGATCTTTGGCTTGTTTATAAGCTTCATCTTTAGATTTGTTTAAATCAAAGTCTAGATTTGAAAACTGTATTTCTTTAATTTCATAATCCATATTCTTTAGTATCTTCTTTGAATAATATAGTAATGGTTTATCTGTGTGGTATCCAATTCCAGGAAATAATATAGCTAGTTTCATGTCTTTAGTATAAGATTAGTTATCTAAATTATCAATGGCATATTGTGCTTCTTCAGCCGTAAATTTTTCGCCATAATCACTTACTAACTGATCATAGATGGCATCTTTTGACATACTCATATTTTCTTGATAGTTCTTGGCGGATTTTAAGGCTGTTTCTAAATAGTCTCCCTTAATATTATCAATCGCATATTGCGCTTCTTCTGGTGTAAACTTTTCTCCATATTCCGAAGTCAATTGATCATAGATTCCTTGTTTGGACATGTACATTGTTTTCTTATAGTTTTCACCACATTTTAGTGCATTCTCATTATAGTTTGCATCTAGATTATCAATCGCATATTGTGCGGCTTCTGCATCGAATTGATCTCCATACTCTGAAGTTAATTGATCAAAGATACCTTGTTTGGACATGTGCATCATATCACTATACGTTTCTGCGCTACGCAATGCGTTGCGATATTCTTTAGGCACACTTGGTTCTTCTTTTGTTTCTACGACCTTTTCTTTTGCCCCTTCTTTTACTACATCATTTGAAGTTGAGCATGCGACAGCCGATAGGACAATGGCAGCTGTTAAAAATACTTTTAAACCCTTTTTCATATATACTCCTTATTCCTTTTTCTTTAGTATAAGAAATATATAAAGGATTTTGGTATGCCACGAGCATACATTTAAATTAGGGAATCCATCCACATAAAAAACCATACGTCTAAACATAAAAATAGAAAGAAAATAATGGAATAAAGGATGGGCCATGGTATTTTTGGTAAATATTTATGAAATAGATTTTTATTGTAGTAAAGGAATAAACCGAAATATATAAACACAAAACAACTTAGCTTAATAAAGCTATTTTTAATGGTTTCTCCTGGTTCCATATCGACTACAAGTATAAATATAAATAGAATCCATGCTAGAGAGACTAGCTTTGATTTAAGTGTTTCATGATTAAATGGTGGGATAATAACTGCTTTTCCTTGGATGGCTAAGTCCATTTCTTTGACCGAATTATAGCGATTCTTATAATCCAATTGTGTTGCCTTTAGAATAACTTGTTTTAAATCAAATGGAATATTATTTTGATGTTCTAAAGAACCATTCAATAAGTAGTTCATTAATTTACCCAAGGCATATATATCTGTTTGTGGATTGGATTGTTGAAAGCCAAATTGTTCAGGTGCTGCATAGCCAACACTGCCTAAAATAAGTGTATCTTTACTTTTCTTGGAATCTAGAAAACGAGCAATCCCAAAATCAAGGAGTGCCACCTTATTATCGTGATAAATAATATGGCTTAACTAGCAATTTGGTGACTTTGCTATAATTCTGCGTTTTATCACTTATGCGAA
>NZ_QSPK01000090.1 GCF_003436425.1 Eubacterium sp. TM05-53 | reverse complement strand
TGGCTCTATTATTTCACAAAGAGATCGTTCTTTTAATATGGGTCCTATTTGACGCTTACGTTAGAAACATACATGTCACTCCTTTTCTATTAGGGGATTTCTCTATACAAATTCTATCATAATAATACGGGTATTTATCTTCTTTTCTCAATCAATAATAAATATGGACAATGATCCACCAATAAGTTTTGTATTTTCTGCACCTGAATTGATGTTTGTGTTTTTAAAAACTCTTCCATACATTTAGCTTCTTCTTGTCCTGATTCATGTGGATACATCACAAGTGCCATTCTTCCTTTTACTTTTAAAAGATGCAAGGCTTGTTTGACTGCACTTACACTTGAAGAAGAATGCGTTGTGATTTTTTGATCTCCTTGAGGAAAATATCCAAAATTAAAGATGATCGCATCTATAGATTCATGAATATATTCTTCCATATGTTCATGTCCAACATTATAGAAACAAATTTTTCGATCATCAAATCGCTCTTTTGTATTTTCAAAAACATCCCTTTGAATTTCGAAGCCATATACTTTATGTACATTTTGTGACAAAAAGAAATCTGTATCTTTTCCCTGTCCTAATGTAGCATCCACACATATTGCTTGTTTATGAAGAACAGACTTTAAAAATTCATGAGATAAATCAACCATGGATTTCATCGTAGTCTTAATGCCTCTTTATACAACATATAATCTTCTGTTTTATCACACACAAAACATACATGAATAGCCTTAGTTTCAGGAAACTTATTCATTAATCTTTTCACAGTTTGAATCGCAATCAAACAAGCTTCATGATTTGGATACGCATTGATACCTGTAGAAATACATGGGAATGCGATATTGATGGATTCCATATCATTTTTTCGCATATAATCATAAGCCAACGCCATACTATTCCAATAACATGCAGCCAAGTATTCATTCTCATTATGAGCACCATCAATATAACGTGGTCCACACGTATGAATGACGGCTTTACATGGCAAATGAAAAGATTGTGTCATCTTCGCTTTTCCTACTTCCAAACCATTCAAAGCCTGACAAGCCTTCATCATTTCATTTCCAGCCTGATGAAAAATCTGTGAGCTCACTCCTTGCATCGGTAAAACTTGTTGATTGGTTGGATCAACAATTAAATCAAAATCCAATAATGATATATTTCCTTTTAATGTACTAATCATTCGTCTTCTCCCATCTTAGTCATTCGACTTGATAATTTTTGTGCAGAAATAGAAACCGCGTGGAATTGTGTTGCCAAAGTTTCCAACGTTTTTTCTGCCTTTACACTTCTTTCTACAAGACGATTCGCATCCTCCTGCAACAACAATATATTGCGTTCAATTTCTTCTATATGACTTGTGCGATAAAAATCCTTTGTGCTTGATAATAAAGTCATTACTTCCGCTACAAGTGTAGTTGGAGATACCAACATCACATGTTTTTGTAAAGCATATGTGAATAAATCATCACACTTAGCACATACAAATTGATAAATAGCTTCGCTAGGCACAAACAATAAAGCATATGGCATTGTATCCATATTAATGTATTTATTCGCCACATCATCAATATGTTTTTTCATGTTCATCTTAAAAGGTCTTAGATATGTATCCATATCTTCTTGTAGATTCATATAATTTTCCATAGGAAACTTTGAATCAATGCACAACACTTTATTAGTATCCGGCAAATGAAAGGCACAATCCGCAATCTTTCCATTCGGCAGAGTATACTGCATCGAATAGATGGATGGATTTTGACCACAATATACACTTAAAAGCATATCCAATTGATATTCTCCCCAGTTTCCTCTAAGTTTTGTGTTTGTCATGACCATATTCATACGATATAAATACTCTTCCATTTGATTCAAGCTCACTTTTGAAGTAGCCTGATTCTTTTGAACATCCTGCACTTGTTTTAAAAGGTATTCAAAATTCTTTTGTAGAATCAAAGAATCTGAATTTGAAGTTTCTACTTCCTTCGACTTATTTTGCATCAACAAAACAATCAAACATACAATCACAATACCTAACAATATTAAAATAATGATTTCCATTACAGCCTCCATGCGAAAAGAAAAGAGACAAAAAATATTTGTCCCCCATTTGTATATTTATTATAGTTCAAGTCGAAATGAATTACTACATCTTTTGAAATTCTTTCATATATTCCACAAGAAAATCAGCCGTAGCCTCCACCATTTCTTTACCCCATTCATACGTCGCATATTTAGGATGATCCTTGCCAAACCAACCATTATCACTACTTAAACGATTGCTTCTAGGAATCGGAATATCCACACCTTTAAAGTTAACCGTTTGCGCATTGGAAGCCGTTAATTTAGATGTAAATTGATTTAAATTTGAATCCATGATCTTATCCTTTTGAACTAAGCTTTCATCCACATACAACATAGCCGCCGTTTCCTGACCTGCACCATGGCCTCCAGCCCATTTTGGATTGATTTTTCCGGCAATCGTCCACCAATCAAAAATCGTACCCACAGCTCCCTTCTTATATAAATGACGACATACTTTACTTAATGCATGTGTGTTTCCTCCATGTCCATTTAAGAACACAAAATGTCGAGCACCACAATCGTACAAACGATCACTAATTCTTTCCATCACCATTTCTAATAAGTCACTGCCAATTGAAATCGTTCCCGTATATTCTGTATGAAAATCGGCATCCCCATAAGGTAAAGTTGGGCAAATTAATACATCACTTTGTTTTTCTACAAGCTCTAAAATCTTATTGGGAATCATTGTATCCGTTCCTAATGGATTGTGGATTCCATGATTTTCTGTACTCCCCGTTGTAAGAATCACCATATCATGATCCTTAAAATATTCTTCGCAATCTTTCCAACTCATTCTTTCTAGTCGCATAACTTCACTTCCTATCTATATATATGTATAATACTCCTAACGAAAGGAAAATTTCTATGGATATTCAAATTTTATTGTTTATACAAGAAAATATACGAAACTATATATTAACGCCATTCTTCACCTTGATCACAAACGAATACTTTTTATACATACTTCTAGGAATCGTATTGATTTATATGTTCAAGAAAAATGAACAAACTAGAAGACTCACAAAAGAAACAATTATTGCGTTTTTGATTTGTACGGCATTATTCATTGTATTAAAACTCATATTCCAAAGACCTAGACCCTTTGACGCGTTTAATGAACTCATTCCATTAGTGAATAAACCAAGTGATTACTCCTTTCCATCTGGACACACGGCATCTGCCTTTATTTGTGCCTTTATGGTGTATGATGGCCTTCCAAAAAAATACAGTATTCTAATTATGATACTGGCCATCCTTGTTGCCTTTTCTAGACTCTATGTAGGCGTTCATTATCCAACAGATATCATTGCAGGTATTGTGCTTGCGTACATTGTTTATAAATTCATGAAAAAGACTATGTCAACAAAATGACATAGTTTTTTTGTGAGAGTATAATAAAGATAGATATAAAACGAGTTAACATTACACAAAGAAAAGGAGGATTATTGTATGTTACACGAAGTATCTTTTACATCTTATAATAAACGTGATCAAGTGCAAGCTTGGATTTATGTTCCTGCCTGCAAACCAAATGGAATTGTTCAATTGATCCATGGATTTGGCGAACACTCAAGACGCTATATCCATATGATTTCGGCTTTTCTAGATGCCGGCTATATTGTAGCCGCTGATGATCATGTAGGTCATGGAAAAACCGCTATGGTGAATAATGTCTGGGGTGATTGGGGAGACAAAGGATGTCACACCATGATGGAAGATGAGCACACATTGAAAGAAATTGTATGCGAGAAATATCCAGATTTACCTTATTTCTTATTTGGTCACAGTATGGGTTCATTCATCACAAGAGATTTTATTGCGAAATACGGAAACGAATTAAATGGTGCAACAATTTGTGGTACAACAGGCATTTTCCGTGGTGCTAAAGAAGCTCAAGAAAAATTGAAAGAAATCATTGATGCAGGACACGGTGAAGAGTCGGATCCAAATGTTGTAGGCTCACTCATGGGATGGATGTGCGAACGTTGTGGTGAAGTTCAAATTGGAAATGAATGGATTTGCCATGATCCATATGTGCAAATTGACCATGCGCAAGATCCTTTTGATGCCTTCACAAGACCCACAAGCAATCGTTCCATTTATGATTTTATCCAAATGATGCTTACAATTGAAGGAACGCAATGGGCCGAAAAAGTACCTACAAAATTACCTATTTACAATATTGCCGGCGATCAAGATCCTGTTGGTGAATATGGTCTTGGAGTTTGTCAAGTCAGCAACTGGCTTGTAGAAACTGGACATCATGTCACAACTAAATTATATTCAGGCTATCGTCATGAAATTCATAATTATGCAGAAATCAAAAATGAAGTGGAAGCCGGAATCATTGAATTCATGAATTCAAATTTATAAGGGTGTAATTCAATTTACACCTTTTTAGTTAAAGGAGATACCTATGTTTAAGACAATGCGAAGATTTAAACAACAATTATCAAAAGAAAAATGTATAGAGATACTTACCAATGAACCTCATGGCGTCCTATCTTTGATCAGTGATTCGGAATATCCTTATGGTTTTCCAATCACACATTGGTATGATGCCAATACCGGACATATTTATTTTCATGGTGCTAAAGAAGGACACAAGATGGATTGTTTAAAACAATGTGATAAGGCCAGCTTTTGTGTCATGGATAAAGGTTTTAAGAAAGATGGTGAATGGGCTGTTCATTATCAGAGTGTAATTGTATTTGGAAAAATCAAGTTGGTTGATAATCCAGATCAAGTCAAAGAAATATGTACGCAACTCTGTTTAAAATTCACTGATGATCAAAATTATATTGATCATGAATTAAAGTACTCGGGACCTAGTGTACAATGTTTTGAACTTATCCCTAAACATATAACTGGAAAAACCATCAAGGAATCTTAATTGAGTTTCATGTCCTTCAATGTTACTATTAATATAATAAAGTTGAGGAATTATTATGGCAACACAAGCAACATTAGAACAATGGAAAGAACTCTATGATCTAGCTATAGAAATTACGAAATTAAAGCCTTGGCAATCCTATTGGGATTTGGACTTAATTGCGGTAGAAACAAAGAAAAATGAGGATCCAAACTTTGTATCTATCATGGGTAAAAGTGGAACTTGCACAGGCATCAGTGTTTATCACGGTATGGAAGGTTATAGTGACTTCTGTCAAATCTGTAATGACGACTATCATGTCCCTGCAACATTTGTGATGTCTGATCAAAACTGCATTACTTGTTACTGGGGAAATCGTGATGAAATCGATGATGAAATGTATGCGATCATCAAACAATTAGGCCTACGTTTTCGTGGCAATGGCAATTGGATCTATTTTAAAACTTTTGAAAAGAAAAGTTTTCCAAGCCTTCCAAACTATGGCGAAGTTAAAATGTTGATTGAAACTTATAAAGGATTGATTGAAACATTAAAACATGAAGAATATCAAGAATCGATCTTCGAAAGAGGTGATATCATCTACACACAAAAAGATGAAGATGGAAATTGGTTCTCTTATACAGTACCTAGGCCTATGGAACCAGATCGATACAATACAATTTATATTAATGATTCAAGTTTAATTGATCACTTTAAAAAGGCCGAATCTAGTGATCTAGAACTCGCAATCGATATGGACTATATGATGGTTCCTACAAATGATGAAGGTTTTGAAAGACCTATCAATCCGTTAGCCTATATAGTATTTGATTTAAGAAACAACCAAATCTTACACTTTGATCTAATTCATCCTGACCAAGAAGATTATGAAGTCATTATGAATAATTTCTTAGGTGCCATCGAACATTTTGGTAAACCAAAACATGTATATGCTAGAAATCCATACATTCTAAATTGGCTTGAATATATATGCGATGAACTAGAAATCCCATTGGTAGAGGATAAATTAGAAGAGATTGATGATATTTTTAATATGTTGAAACAAATGGATATGGAGTGAAGAAGTTAATGAAAAAGAAACTACAAAAACAAATCGATTCCATGATGGAAATGACAATGGAAGCAATCACAAACAGCAAAAAATTAGCACCTGCATTAAATGAATTATTCAAATATGCACCGCAAGACGAAAAACATCAATTCGTCTTACTATATGAAATTGCCAATGAATATCTACATGAATTATTAGATGTTGATTCTGAATTCCAAGATTGCTCTTTTGAAGAAGGTATAAAGAGTTGTATCGAAGAAAAAACAGATTACTTAAAAGAAAGATTTCAAATTTGTACCATGCAATTTCAATTGGAAGATATCACAAGAACGATCACATTCCCTAAAAGACTTACTCTAGCGGACATGGCATATTTTGTGATGTCAAGTTTAGACATTGTATGCAGCTATGATTTTATAATTCACTGTGAAGGTATTGATTATACTGCCGAAGAAATGCAGATTTGTACCATTGCCGATTTATGTTTAGAAAAAAATGATATATTCTTACTATCCTTCTTTGATTCTGAAACAGATGAATACTATCCTGTGACAGGAGAACTCATCAAGGAAGAAATCAATAAAAAAGAAATTGATTTGGAACGCATTCAAATAATTGAATCCCAAAATGATGGGCCTTGGGTAGATGAAAATGAACATCGCACTTTAGAAGAACAAAATGACCAATTAGTTTCAGGATTCTTCTTTAATAAGATGTTCTATGAAAGGCCTGACCTATTTGAAGAATTAGAAAATGGTAAAGACATCGAAGAATTACTTTTCCAAATGATTGATGAAGAATTAAATGATGATGTTTTTGATACAGACTTATTAAACTAAAAAGGATCGAAACCGATCCTTTTCCTTTGGCTTGTAACGAATAAGAGAAAAGAGCAATTTTACAAGCCAAGATTTATATATTGTGAGTACCCATCTGATAACCTCATTCAATAAGTGGACATAAATAATGTCAATATAAGTAGTAGTATAGCATTATCAAAGG
>NZ_QSPK01000009.1 GCF_003436425.1 Eubacterium sp. TM05-53 | reverse complement strand
ATCCATCAACAAGGCTAATCTTCTTTTATTATCTTTTCATGAATAATTCAGGTTTTATTTTTAGCTATGCTATCATCCCTCATGTAAATAACGGCTGTTACTGGTAATGCAGGCAAGACCAAGATATTTAAGTTGCATTTTTATGCTCTTTTTATCTTGGTCTTTTTTATTGCCATAAGCCTGGAAAGAGGAGAATATGAATTATCAACAATTAGGAAACGATATCATTCAAAACATTGGTGGTATCGAAAACATCAAACAATTAACACATTGTGCAACTCGTTTAAGACTTGAATTCTATGATATGAATAAAGTCAACACAAAAAAAATAGAATCTTTAAATGGAGTTATTAGCGTCGTAGAAAAAGGTGGACAATACCAAATCGTAATTGGTAACGAAGTACAAACTGTATTTAGAGCCATTCAATCCCAAATGAAAGATGTACCTTCTACTTCTCATGAGGAAGCTGAAGAAGAAAAAGGAAGTGTTGTAAACCGCATTATCAGTGTTATTTCTACAACATTTACACCTGTTATCCCTGCTTTAATTGGTGGAGGTATGATTAAAGCCGTACTATCTATCTTAGTTTTATTTAACTTAGTAAATGAAGCAAGTTCTACCTATGAAATCATCAACTTTATTTCGGATGCCCCATTCTACTTCATGCCCGTACTTCTTGCGTATGGTGCCAGTCAAAAATTTAAAACAAGCCCAATCATGGCAATGACAATGGCATGCGCTCTTTTACACCCAACATGGTCTAGTCTAGTTTCAGCCAGTGAACCATTAACATTCTTTGGAGCTCCCGTTGTATTAGTTGACTATGCATCTAGTGTAATTCCTATTATTTTAAGCGTATGGATCATGTCTTACGTTGAAAAGTTTGCCGAAAAATATTCACCATCTATCATCAAATTTTTCTTAAAACCACTACTAGTTATGTTTATCTCTGTTCCTATTGCCCTAATTATTGTTGGTCCATTAGGAAACTTATTAAATGATTTAGTACAATCAGGTGCTAACTATTTAAATGCCCACGTAAGCTGGTTGATTCCAATGTTGATGGGTGCCTTCCAACCATTCTTAACACTAACAGGTACTGCATGGGCCATGACACCAATCGCAACAAGTCAAATTTCTACACTTGGATATGAAATTGTAAATGGACCTGGTATGTTGGCAAGTAATATTGCACAAGGTGGAGCTACTTTGGCTGTCGCATTAAAGGCAAAAGATGAAAACTTAAAATCACTCGCATCCTCATCTGGATTTACAGCCGTTATGGGTATTACAGAACCATGTTTATATGGTGTATTACTAAAATTAAAACGCCCATTTGTTGCTTCTATGATTGGTGGAGCTGCCGGAGGTATCTATGCTGGAATTACAGGTTTAGTACGTTATGCCTTTGTTTCTCCAGGATTAACTGCCATCCCTGCATTTATTGGTAAAAACCCAATGAACGTGGTACATGCCATTGTCACAATTATCATTTCTTTCGTTGTTGGATTTGTCGCATCATGGATTCTAGGATTTAAAGAAGATGAACCACAAGAAGAAGTAGAAGCTACTACTGCTGTTTCAAAAGATGAAGTATATGCTCCTTGTGATGGAACTGTAAAACCATTATCTGAAGTAAATGATGATGTATTCTCACAAGAAATTATGGGAAAAGGTGTCGCAATTGAACCTAGCACTGGAAACTTATATGCACCTTGTGATGGAACTATCACTGTATGTTTCCCTACTGGTCATGCGATTGGATTAAAATCAAAGAATGGAACTGAAATTTTAATGCACGTAGGTATTGATACTGTAAACCTACAAGGAAAATATTTTGATCCTCAAATCAAGGTGAATGATGAAGTAAAAAAAGGACAATTACTATTAACTTTTGACTTAGAAAAAATCAAAGAAGCTGGTTATGAAACAACAACACCTGTAATCATCACAAATTCAAAGGATTTTAATTCGATTCAAATTGAAAACAAATCAACAATTCAACACGGAAACAAACTAATTTCTTTAGACTAGGAGGTAAACCATGCACTATTCTAAATTAAAAGACTTCCCACAAAACTTTTTGTGGGGAGCATCCACTTCAGCTTACCAAGTTGAAGGTGCTATTAGCGAAGATGGTAAAAGCCCATCCATTATTGATATGTATGAACATCCAAGTGATGTAGCAGACTTCTCTGTAGCTTCCGATCATTATCACAGATACAAAGAGGATATTGCCCTATTTGCGCAAATGGGATTAAAAGCCTATCGCTTCTCTATCGCATGGACACGTATCTTGCCAAATGGAACTGGTGAAGTGAATAAAAAAGGCATCGAGTTCTACAACAATGTCATTGATGAGTGTTTAAAATATAACATTGAACCTGTTGTTACAATGTATCATTTTGATTTACCTTATTGCCTAGAAGAAAAGGGAGGCTGGTTAAATCGTGATACGATTGATGCTTTTGTTGAATATGCAAAAGTATTATTTAACCATTTTGGATCCAAAGTAAAATATTGGTTAACAATCAACGAACAAAACACAATGATTTTACATCCAGGTGCCATTGGCTTACCTAAAGGTGGAAAATTACCATCAAAGAAAGATTTGTATCAACAAAACCACCATATGATGCTTGCACAGGCAAAAGTTATGAAACTTTTCCACAATATGGTTCCAGAAGGAAAAATTGGACCGGCACTAAACTTAACGGCTATGTATCCAGCTACTTGTAATCCAAATGATGCGATTGCCGCTCATAACTGGGAAGTCCTTCGCTGTTGGAACTTTGTCGATGTATGTGCATTTGGAAAATACCACCCTTTGGCATGGTCTTACTTAACAGATCGTAATATTGCTCCAGAAATTCAAGATGGAGATTTTGAAACATTAAAAGGCGCAAATCCCGACTTTATCGCAATGAACTATTATTCAACCGCAACAATTGCTGCTAGTAAGGGTGATGCTTCGGATGTAGCGGCAAGAGCTGGTGATCAACAAATTATGTTAGGTGAACAAGGTGTTTATCGTCCAAGCGAAAATCCATATGTAGAGAAAACACAATATGGATGGGTTGTTGATCCAGTTGGATTCAGATATACTTTAAGAAAGGTATATGAACGTTACCAACTTCCTATTCTAATCACAGAAAACGGAATTGGTGCCAATGACACATTAGAATCCGATGGATGTATTCACGATCAATATCGTATTGATTTTATTCAAAAGCACCTTCACCAGATGCGCTTAGCCATTACAGATGGTGTTGAAATGCTTGGCTATTGTCCTTGGGCGGCTATTGATGTTGTAAGTACACACCAGGGATATAAGAAAAGATATGGATTTATTTACGTGGATCGTGATGAATTTGATTTAAAAGAATTAAAGCGTTATAAAAAAGATAGTTTCTATTGGTACAAACAAACCATCGAAGAAAACGGAAAAAATATATAAGTATAAGAGGTGCTTCACATGATTATTGAAAAATTTCTAAACAACAACATGCTTCTAGTAAACGATAATCATGATGAAATGATCGTGATGGGAAAAGGATTGCGTTTCCACTATAAGGTCGGAGATGAAATCAAACAAGAAGACATTGAAAAAACATATGTCCTTCAAGAAGGTACAAACAAAAATGGGTATCTTCAAGTTTTAGAAAATGCACCCGATATTTATTTAGAAATTGTGCACCACATCATTGAAATGGCTCAACTTAAAATATCTTCTCCTCTAAATGAACAAATCTTTGTGACCTTGTTAGATCACTTACTTTATGCAGTGGAAAGATATGAAAAAGGCATTGTTCTTCAAAATAGAATGTTGTGGGAAATCCAAAAATTCTATCCCAACGAATTTATGATTGGCCTACATGCCGTAGATTATATTAATGAAACACTAAACATTCAACTTCCTGAGGCTGAAGCTGGAAATATCGCATTCCATTTTGTGAATGCACAAATCAAATCGAATGATCTTTCAACAGAGAATGGTATGTTGATGGTTAAAATGTTAAAAGACATTTTCCAAATCATTCAATTACATTATGGCTATACAATTGATGAGAATTCGCTAAACTATTCAAGATTTGTTGTTCACATGCAATTTTTCTTACAACGACTTTTAGAAAATAAAATGCTTGAAAATGAAAATGATGATATATATTATACATATATTATCAAGAATTCTTCTGCATTAGACTGCGTAGAACAAATCGAAAAATATATCGATAGATTACTACGTAAACAAATTACGCGTGATGAAAAAATATATTTAATTGTGCATATTACGCGTATCACAACGCATTAAGTATCGCAATCGCGATACTTTTTCTTTTAAATTATGTGGAATTATGGAATGTGTAGCACTCTACTTGCTAAAGTGCTAATAAGGTGTATAATGTAATCAATTTCATAAGGAGGAACACTCATGAACAAACAAAAAAAGCCTTTATATAGATATTACATGATCATATTGATTGTCATTATGGCTTTAAACCTTATCGTATTCCCTATGTTTCAACAATCCAAGCTTGAAACCACCAATTACTCAGATTTCTTAAATAAAATTGAAGAAAAGAAAGTAGATACAGTTCAAATTGAAGATCACAATATTTATTACACACTAAAGAAAGACTCAACAGATAAGACCTATAAAACAGGTGTTATGAACGATTCAGATCTAGTCAATCGCTTGGATAAATCCGGAGCTAAGTTTGGCCAAGTCTATCAAGAACAAATGAATCCAATTTTATCGAGTTTAATTTCCTTTTTCTTACCATTAATCATTTTCTGGGCATTTGGATCATGGATGTTTAAGCGTATGCAAAAGAAAATGGGCGGAGATGATCAAATGTCATTTTCACAAGGCTCTGGTTTTGGTCTAGGCAATCTAGGAAAGAGCAATGCCAAAGTATATGTCGGTGAACAAACGGGAAAAACATTCAAAGATGTTGCTGGACAAGAAGAAGCGAAGGAGAACCTACAAGAAATTGTCGACTTCTTAAACAATCCAGCTAAATATAAAGAGATTGGTGCCAAAATGCCAAAAGGAGCCTTATTAGTAGGGCCTCCAGGAACTGGTAAAACATTACTTGCCAAAGCTGTTGCGGGTGAGGCTGGCGTTCCATTCTTCTCGATTTCCGGTAGTGAATTTGTAGAAATGTTTGTCGGTAGAGGTGCTGCCAAAGTACGTGACCTATTCAAACAAGCACGTGAAAAAGCTCCTTGTATTGTATTTATTGATGAGATTGATACCATCGGTAAAAAACGTGATGGCGCAGGAATGAACGGTAATGATGAGCGTGAACAGACATTGAACCAGTTACTTGCTGAAATGGATGGATTTGATGGTTCAAAAGGCGTTGTATTACTTGCTGCTACAAACCGTCCAGATTCATTAGATCCTGCCTTAACTCGTCCTGGTCGATTTGATCGAAGAATTCCTGTTGAACTTCCAGATCTTGCAGGTCGTGAAGCCATTCTTAAATTACATGCCAAAGACATCAAATGCTCAAACAACATTGACTTTAACGTAATCGCTAGAGCTAGTGCAGGTGCCAGTGGTGCCGAACTTGCCAACATCATTAATGAAGGAGCTTTATTAGCTGTTCGTGACCATCGTAAAGCTGTAGTTCAAAAAGATTTGGAAGAAGCCATTGAAATCGTTATTGCCGGTGAACAAAAGAAGGGTGCAGTGATTTCAAATCGAGAAAGAATGATTGTTTCTTATCATGAAATTGGACATGCTTTAGTGGCAGCCAAATGTAAAAATACGGCTCCCGTTCATAAGATTACCATTATTCCTCGTACAAAAGGAGCTTTGGGATACACTATGCAAGTAGAAGAAAATGAACAAAACTTACTATCAAAAGAAGAAGCTTACCAAAAGATTATGGTGTATACTGGTGGTCGTTGTGCTGAAGAGTTGATTTTCAATTCTATCACAAGTGGTGCCAGCAACGATATTGAACAAGCTACTAAACTTGCTAGAGCCATGATTACACGTCTAGGTATGTCGGATGAATTTGGTATGACAGCCTTAGAAACAGTAAATAACCAGTATTTAGGTGGCGATACATCTTTAGCTTGTTCAAATGAAACAGCTACTAAGATTGATGAGGCAACCATCGCCTTGATTAAAAAAGCACATGATGAGGCTTATCAAATTCTAGAAGACAATAAGATGAAGCTACATGAACTTGCCAAATTCTTATATGAAAGAGAAACCATTACAGGTGAAGAATTCATGTATATCTTAAATAAACCAGCTGAAATCCCAGCACAAACAAATAAAGATTAAGATGTGTGTAATGCACATCTTTTTTAAATATAATGTATTGCGAGTTTTTGCATTATATTATATTTTGTTTGATAAAAGTTTTATCAAATTGTACAATTTTAATATAATGTATTGCAAGTTTTTATATTACTTTATACTAGGAGGATTTATGGAAATTCAAAGAAATCTATATTTACAAAAATTGATTGCTTGTCAACATGACGGACAAATCAAAGTCATCACAGGCCTGAGAAGATGCGGAAAATCGTTTCTACTTTTCCATCTTTTTAAAAATTATCTATTAGATAACGGCATTGATAACCAACAAATTATCACTTTTGAATTGGATCAGATGAAAGACATTCAATATCGAAACCCCATTGAACTTTCAAAGAAAATCCATAGTATTGTTGACAATACGACACAACAATATTATCTATTCATTGATGAAGTACAAATGTCCGATGAAGTAAATAATCCTTATAATCCAAAAGGAAAAAAAATTTCTTTCTATGATATGTTAAATGACTTAAAAGAACTATCAAATTTGGATATTTATGTAACTGGCAGCAATTCTAAAATGCTTTCTAATGATATCTTAACAGAGTTTAGAGGTCGTAGTGATGAAATAAAAATTCATCCTTTCTCCTTTTCGGAATATTATTCATTTGTTGGTGGAGATAAAGAGGAGGCATTTGATAATTATTCGTTTTATGGTGGAATGCCTTTTCTACTCACAAAACAAGACGAAACCTCCAAGATTGAATATCTAGAAAACTTATTTAAAGAAGTGTATATTCGAGATATTGTAGAACGCAAACATATTGAAAGAGAAGATATTTTAAGTTCTATTATTGATTTATTATGCTCGTCTGTAGGTTCTTTAACAAATCCATCTAAAATCACTAAAGCTATCAATTCCAAACAACAACGCAGCGGAAAAGATATTGTTTATCTTCCCACAATTAATAAATATATTAATTTTTTAGAAGATTCTTTTCTTTTTAAAGAGGCTTTGCGGTTTGATGTAAAAGGAAAATCTTATTTAGATTTCCCAAAAAAATACTATTGCGAAGATATAGGATTGCGGAATGCAGGAACCGGCTTTCGACAAATTGAAATGCCGCACATTATGGAAAATATCTTATACAATGAATTAATCATTCGTGGATTTAAAATCGATGTGGGCGTAGTCTACGAAAACATTAAAACGGAAAAAGGAAACTATCGAAAAGTAGCTAGAGAAATCGACTTTATTATTCAAAAAGGAATGAAAAAATATTATATTCAATCCGCTTATGCAATGGAAAATGAAGAAAAAGTATATTCTGAATCACGTTCACTAAACATTACTGGAGACAGTTTTCCAAAAATTATTGTCAGAAGAGATATTCGTAAACGTTTTTATGATGAAAATGGAATTTTAAACATTGGCCTAATTGATTTTTTATTATCAGACAATGTTCTTTAATATAATGTATTGCAAGTTTTGATATTATGTTATAGCAAATGCAGGGTTGAAAGCCCTGCATTTTTAATATTCTTCTTTTAAAAGAAAATCAGCCAAGCATATTATTTTTACACCTTCTATATTGCCTGTTGATAATTCATCTAAAGTAACCACATATTTTGGATAATTATCTCTTATTTCTTCATCACAAACATCTAATCTTGTGCGTAATACATAAAATAGAAGGATATCATTTACTCTTCATCCTTTTTACATTGTTTTAAAGCATCAATCAGCTTTGCTTCATCCAAAGGCTTAGCCAAATGCATATTCATACCGGCTACTTTACTATTCAGCATATCTTCTACAAATGCATTGGCAGACATTGCGATAATTGGAATTGTCTTCGCATCTGCTCGTTTTAATGAACGAATCTTTCTTGTCGCATCTAAACCATTTAGTTTTGGCATCATAATATCCATTAAAATAAAATCAAACTCATTTATTTGACTCTGCTCAAACAAACTTACGACTTCTTGTCCATCCTTAGCGCATACAACTTGAATACCATTTCGTTCTAACATATATTTAACGATTTCCATATTCAAATCATTATCTTCTGCCACAAGTGCGCGTAATCCTTCTAAAGAAACTGATTCTGTAAATTTAGGTTTGTTTTCAATTTGCTTTCCTAACTTAAAAGGAATCTGAATAAAGACAGTTGTACCTACTCCCTTTTCACTTTCCAAATGAATTTCACCATGCATATAATCCACAAGCTTTTTGGCAATTGGCAAGCCAAGACCTGTACCTTGATATGTGGATCTACTTGAACTATTTTCTTGTGCAAATAAATCAAAGGCATGTTTAATAAAATCTTGATTCATTCCAATCCCATTATCTTTACATCTAAATTCTAAAAGTGATGTCGAATCATCTAAATATTTCTCATTCATCCATACATGGATTTCTCCATTTTCCGGCGTAAACTTTACGGCATTCTGTACAACAATCATCAATATTCGTGATAGATAGATTGGATATCCTCTAAAGCAAGAATGACTTAACTGACCTTCATACCAATCCAAGATATATTGAATATTCTTATCTTGTGCCAATTGTTGAGCTTCTATATTAATGTTTCCCAATAGTTTAGTTACATCAAAATCCGCTTCTTCTTCTGTAAAATGATCACTTTCTAAATCATTCATATCCAAAACGTCATTGACTAAAGAAATCAAATAATTTAAAGACTGATGGATCTTATTTCGAGTCGATTTTTGAAGTCCTAAATCATCCGGATTTTGATCTGCCATATGAAGCATACCAGAAATGCCATTTAATGGTGTACGCATATCATGAGACATATTCTGTAAGAATCGCGTTTTGGTTTTTGCTTCACGCTTAGCCTGTTCCGCTTCAAAGAATAAATTTAATTCTTTACGCTTTGTTTCACTAATTATACGAATGGTTGCGATAGCCTGTAATGCTTTACCATTCGCATCTCTTTTACGAACAATATAACGTAACTTATGCCAGTTACCATCTGCCATTCGATATTCAGCTAAAATATCGTCTTCTTTATCAAGTCGTGAAGCTAATGTTTTTATATCCACAAATTGATGAACTATATTTCGATATTCTGGTGCAACCTCTTGTTCGCAAACCTCATACATCCTTTTCGATGCACAACCCGTCTTAGGAATAATCTCACTACCAGAAATTCTTTCATATGTATCTTCTACTAAATCCAATTGATAAATTGAACTATAACTTTTCGCAATTGTAGAAATCGTTTCATTACTTCTCTTCGTCTCATCTAAGGCATCCTGCAACCTTTTCTGAGCTGCTCTTTCCTTCTCGATAATATCATCAATATAGCGAAATCCCATTAACACGTGACACGATTTTTCATCTTCACTTACCTTGACTACTTTTGTTTCAAAATATTGATGATTCTGCGCATTTGGATAACTATGATAATGTTGCGTTAGACTTGCTTGATTCTTAAGTAATGTCTTTAAATTATCTTTTGAAAACCACCATAAGAATTCAGGCTGCTCCTCTTTAGGAATATAATGCATCGCATATTGATAAGCATATTCATAAAAATCCTTATATTCCAAATAATTTTTGATCAATTCACTCGCATTGGTTTCATCTCGAATATGAACAGGTTCAAATTTACCACTGTTAACTTCCAAATAATAGATAGCCGTAAAGTCAGAGCTCAAACTTTCTAGAATTTGTTTCTCTTCTTCCAATCGATCATTTCTTTCTTTTTCCTGTTGGACAATATCATTCACCATTTTAAATCCCAACACAAAATCATCTGTTTCTTCAGAAATTTGTGCAAAACAAGTCTGGAAGTAATCCACTTTTCCATTATATTCTCTTCTAAAAACTACGGGATATACTTTTTCTGTCTTGATTCGTTCACGAACGACACGATAATTCACATTTCTTAAAAAATCTTCTCGATCTTCTTCACAAACATATTCTGAAGCATATTTCTCCATGCTCTTTTGATAATTATTTTCTTTGGCAAACTCCTCAATTGCTTCTTGAGCAATATGATCCCCTTTTTTTGTTTGTTGATACAATTCAACCGTTAAATCATGATTGATTACCCATACCGTGACATATTCATGACTCAAGCCAGAAATAAAACGCTGTTGAAGAAGGTTTTTTTCTTTATGTTTGTGAATATCGATAAGGAATCCACAAACACTTACTATCTTTCCTTTTTCATTTAAAACAGGCTTTCCAATTGCACGATACCAACGATATTGTTTGTCTTTATTCTGAAGACGATACTCTACCTCATATGTTGCGGTTGAATCCCTCGTATCATGAATGTTTTTAAACTCTTCTTTAACAACATCAATATCTTGAGGATGCATATGATTCCAAAGCATAGAACACGAAATATGCGTCTCACCTTTAAATCCATAAAGCATCTCAGATAGACTTTCACTTCCTACAAACTCTACTGGCCTTTCATTATCATCAAACCGAATGCGAAAGCGAGCCTCACCAAGCTCTCCATATAGCGCATCTTCACTATCTTCATTTGTATATACCCATATAGAAAGATTCTCATCATTATCTGAATACCGATCAATTTTCAGACGAATCAAGGTACCATCCTTTTTACGATACGTAACATTCACCTGATTACCAGAAGCTAAAATATTATAAACATAATCATAGTCTAAAACTCGATCAATCACTTCTTGATAATCACAAGCTACATATTGATCTCGATATAATTGCATCGCATCTGAATAGGAACCTTTTGTGTCTTTGGCAAAAGCACGAAATGCTTCTGGAGCTAAAATATCACGAAAAGTATCTGTACTTCGATCTAAAATATAAACCGCTGCATATTTAGGTGCTATTAATCGCAAAAAATTTTCGGCATCTCTTTTTTCTTGAAGAAGTTGATTCATAGTATGACCTCCTCATATTGACATTTTCATTATAAATGACTATTTAATTTTTGCCTATTTTTAAAATCAAAAATCTAGCAAAAAAAGGAAGCGCAACGCTTCCTAATCGCACAAATCATATAAATCTAAAATCAATTGTTCTGTCTTTTCCCAACCAAGACAAGGATCTGTGATCGACTTTCCATACACATTACCATCTGTTGGCTGATTTCCATCCTCTAAATAACTCTCAATCATCAAGCCCTTCACCAGCTTTTTGATATCTTCCGATTTACTTCTAGAATGCATAACATCCTTGGCAATACGAATCTGTTCTAAATATTGTTTATTTGAATTCGAGTGATTACAATCTACAATACAAGCCGGATTCTTTAAATCTGACTTTTCATATAAATGAATCAACTCCATCAAATCTTCATAGTGATAATTCGCATGTGCATGATTGAACTTATCCACATATCCTCTTAATATTGCATGAGCTAGTGGATTTCCATCTGTCTGTACTTCCCAACCACGGTATACAAATCTTTGATCGGCTTGCGCTGCCACAATAGAATTCATCATGACTGTAAGATCTCCACCTGTCGGATTTTTCATTCCTGCAGGAATTCCTACACCACTAGCCACAATACGATGTTGTTGATTCTCCACACTTCTTGCACCGATGGCTACATATCCCAATAAATCCGATAAATATGCATGATTTTCTGGATACAGCATTTCTTCTGCACAAGTAAAACCTGTCTGTGTAACTACATCTGTATGTAGCTTACGAATCGCAATGATTCCCTTCAACATATCCTCTTTGGAATGAGGATCTGGTTGATGCAACATCCCCTTATATCCAACACCCTTTGTACGTGGTTTGTTTGTGTAGACACGTGGAATCATAAAAATCTTATCTTTAACTTTTTCTTGTAATACAGCCAAACGATTCATATAGTCTAAAACCGCATCTTCGCGATCCGCACTACAAGGACCAATAATTAAAATTAAACGATTATCTTTTCCAGTAAAAATATCTTCAATTTCCTGATCTCTTTGTTTCTTAATTTTTTGCACCTTATAAGGCAAAGGAAATTCCTTCTTTAAATCTTCTGGAGTTGGTAACTCCTGTATCTTCTTCATATCCATATTCAACATCCCTCTTTAATCACCCTTTGACAATATCATATTCTTGCATATTTTTCAAAATCAGATACGATTTAATCGATATTCCAAGATGTAATCATCCATGATAAAGCCATTTCCTATATCTGTCTGTACAGAATCAATCCATTGAAAACCAAACTTCTCATATACAGCTAGACTATGTTTATTATATTTGTTGCAAGTCAAATAAATAGATGGGTAACAATACTTTTCTGCCTGCTTCTTTACATACTCAAACATTTCAGATGCATAGTGCTTTCCTCTAGCCGAATCCTTTAAATACAGCTTAGACAAGAACAAACGATCCGGCTGATTCTGCAAACCAATATATCCAACTAGCTCATCACCTTCATATACCTTATGATAATGATACTGCTGATGTTTGACTTGGTCTTGCATGGCATCAAAACTTTGAAACTGTTCAACCATATAATCAATCTGTGCTTCTGAAATGATTCCAGGAAAAAATTCATGCCAAATCTTTTCGGCAAGAATAGCTACTTCTTTTAAATCGTCCTCATTCTTACATTCTACAATATTAATACTTTTCATAATGCACCTTCGAACTATCAAATTTATCTTTTACAACCTCTTCTTGATCTATATATCCAAATGAAATCATCCACATTGGAACAATTCCTTTTGGCAATTTAAAATATTGGTTTAAAGCCAAATAACGCTCTTCATTCGGATACACACCCAGCCAGCATGAACCAATACCCAAACTTTTCGCTTCAACCAACATATTCTCTGTAGCCGCTGCCAAGTCTTGTTGACAATAATCCAAACTATCATTCTTATTTTTATCCGCACAAACAACCATTCCCATAGCTGCATCTTTTAGAAAAGATGCGTAGGGTGTCATTTGACTTAAATCCTTTAATGTATCTTTATTTTCTACGACAATAAACTGCCAAGGCTGACTATTTCTAGCACTAGGAGCACTAAATGCTGCCTTTAAAATTAAATCGATCTCTTCTTTTTTTAAAGATTCTTGCTTATATTTTCTTATACTCGTACGATTAAAAATTGCATCCATACTCTTTACTCCTTTTTTCTGTATTATATCACCATTTTGAAAATTCGCTTTCATTACATACTGACTATTCTTTTCTTTGTGTTACAATACAAGAAGGAGGATTTAACCATGTTAAAATTTGAACCATTCTATCAAGAATACGAAAGAACATTAGATGCCTTCTCATTGGCATTCTCAACCATTTATTTTGAACAAATGACAATTGCACCAAAGAAAGGAATTCCTTATTCAAATGAAATGTTGTCTAGACTATCTAAACAAGCATTCATCATTGAAAATGATCCAGAAACCATTCAAAAGATCAAGGAATACGCAAAAACATTGCCAGAAGGAAGTTTGGAAAAGAAAGAAGTCGATTATCGTCTTGAAGCATTAGCTCAATCGGAAAACATTCCTAGTGATGTCTATGCGAACTATGTAAAAGTAAAAGCCGACAGTGAATTGGCTTGGCATGAAGCTAAAGAAGCGGATAACTACGAACACTTCAAGCCTCATTTAATGGCAATCATGAAAGAAACACTACATCTTTTAGAATATGATCCTAAATTTAATGGAAACAATGCGTATGATGTATTGTTAGACCGTTATGAAAAGGGTATGACACAAGAAAAATATGATGCGTTCTTTAATAATGTAAAAGAAAAATTAGTTCCTTTGATTCATGAAATCCAAAATAAGCCACAAATCAATGATGACTTACTTCATGAAACATATGATTTGGATCGTCAAGAAAAATTTATGGATGTTATTTGTGACTTCATGAAAGTAGATTTTGGTAAAGTATATCTTTCAACGACAGAACACCCATTCACAGATTTCTTCTCAAGCAACGACACTCGTATCACAACACACTATTATCCAGATCAATTCTTAAGTGCTATCCTTTCAACTGTACACGAATATGGACACGCCCTTTATGGACTACAAATGGATCCTGCTTTCGAAGGCACAATGCTAACACAAGCCGTTGGTTCGGCTGCGCATGAATCCCAATCTCGTTTCTTAGAAAACCATGTTGGTAGAAGCCACGCTTTCTGGCAAGCAAACTATGATCAATTAGTAAATCTATTCCCAGAATTTAAAGATGTGTCTGTTGACGAGTTAGTCAGCATGATCAATAAAACTGAATGTGCTTTGATTCGTACAGAAGCTGATGAACTAACATACCCATTACACATCATGGTTCGTTATGAAATCGAAAAAGAAATTGCGAAAGGTAACGTAGACTATGATAAGTTACCAGAACTTTGGGCTGATAAATACGAAGAATATTTAGGTGTTCGTCCTGCAAACTATAAAGAAGGTGTCTTACAAGACATGCACTGGTCTACAGGATACTTAGGATACTTCCCTACATACGCATTGGGTAGTGCTTATGCTGCACAATTGTATGCGACAATGGAAAAACAATTTGATGTAGAAGAAGCCCTACTAACAAACCACTTTGAAAAGATTACAAACTGGTTAAAAGAAAATGTACACCATTATGCTGCAAGTAAATCGATGGCTGAAATCGTAGAAGAAGTAAGTGGTGAACCATTTAATCCTGATTACTACACAGATTATTTAATTAAGAAATACAAGAAATTATACAATCTAGACTAACATTAAGAAGTGAGTAACATCACTTCTTTTCTTATTGACAAGAATGGTTAGCATACGGGTAGAAAGGAGCTTTATTTATGTTTTTTCAAGAAGATTTTGAACAAACGCGTTCCCTAGAACAAGACTTGACATTTCTTTCTGCCAAGAGTGAATTTGATGAATCAAACATTCCTTTTAAAGAAAAGAACTTAGGCATTCAAAATCAAGATGGACTTTATACAAATTTAGGGCTACTTTTATCGGATCAATGTAAGCACACAATTAAAGTTGCAGTTTTTGATGGAGAAACACAGAATGTTTTTCAAGATCGAAATGAATTCACCGGTTCATTAATCAAACAAATGCGCGAAGTATATTCTTATATCGATTTTAGAAATCAAAAACATTCTAGTTTTTCAGGATTGAAAAGAATCGATAAAAGAGATTATCCAGAAGTAGCCATTAGAGAAGCTTTATTGAATCTAATTGTTCATCGTGAATATTCATATAGTGCAAATTCCTTTGTTCGTATATATACAGATCGTATTGAATTCACTTCCATCGGAGGCTTATTAAAAGGAATCACTTTAGAAGACATTCAACTTGGTATTTCTGTTTGTCGAAATCCTAAACTCGCAAATATCTTTTATCGGTTAAAACTCATTGAAGCTTATGGTACTGGAATTCAAAAGATTCTTGATTCGTATTCAGAGTCTAAAATCAAGCCTCAATTTGTGACAACAGAAAATGCCTTTAAAATCATTCTTCCTAATCTAAATTATCAAAAGAAGAGTATTAAAATTATGGAAGATACAATAATTTATGATTGTCCTGAAAACAAAATATTAGAGTTTGCGAAAACACATGCCCAATTCACACGTAAAGATGTTCAAGAGACTTTTAATCTTTCACAAACGACTTGTGGGCGCATTTTAAATAGAATGAAAGAAGAAGGTCAAATCAGTCAACATGATAAAGGAAAAAATACATTCTATATTGTAAAAGAAAAGAAGTGAGTCAAAATCACTTCTTTATTCATTCCCATCTGTTTCACTCTTTTGTTTTAAATGACCATGGTACTTATCTTTAATATATAGTCCCAACAAGATTCCAACTACATATAGAGAAATATCCCCTAAATCAAATACACCTCTATGAAAGATCAACTGCATAAATTCACATAAAAAACCAATAAATACAGAAACAACGAAGTTTTCCTTGTTTGATGAAATAAATAGGCCATTCACCCATGGCATAAACATAAAATATCCTATATTAAATGCGAATACAATCCATTCTGTCCAAGAACCATAATAGATTTCTCTAAGACATGCGAAAGGATTCAATTGAATAATACTGACACCTTGATCATAACGTATCAATAGGGCAATAATTAAAAACAAATAATATACAAAGAAAAACATTGCTCGATGTTTTACATTCCAGTTTTTTGTAAAAAACATCAGCACATCATATATAACTACCAGTTCAATACACCATACAACAAATTGAATTGGATACCATCTCATGCCAAAAATTTCCATTAAAATAGCTGTGATATAGTAATGGATGAACAAGGATAAAACTAAGCTTAGAATCAAGTATCTCCAATTTTTCATAATTCTAAGCAAGGACACACGTGAATTTATTCATGTGAGGAATTGCTTTTACCTCCTTTAAATATGCATTTGCTGTGTCCTGAATCCTCAATTTTTTGTAACTAATGGAACCTTTGTTTACCTTAGTTCCATCCAATGTTCTTATATCAAAGTACCCCGTAGCTCGTCTCCCAAAAATAAAATACTCCCTGTTTTGGTATAAGACTTTATCAAACAAGCGGAATCCCTTTACTAGATATGGTGCCTGATTACGTTTACGAATACCACCTTTACTGAATTTAGTTTTATGAATCTGTCGATTATGATGACGAACCGCCTTCGTTAGATAATATATATCTAAAGGCTCAGCATATGGATGTTTGCTAATACAAACAGCGTCATTGATATGACCTTTTTCTAACCCAACTTTTTCGCGCCAGTATTTTGTGATATATCCATATGTTTCTGTAACGGGGATATCAATTTCTTTTCTTAAACGTTCCAGCAAAGTTTTACGCATGATTCCCATAAAAGCAGTATCACGATAAGACTTACCTCTTTTCTTTCCCTTTGGAAGTTTGAGTTTTCCTTCGTGAAGTGCACTATGACAATGTTCACAAAGTGTAATCAGATTGTTCGGAGCATTCCCACCAGTCTGTCGACTTTCGATATGATGCACATGTAGTTTTACATTGTTATCATGTGTGCCACAGCACTGACAAGTATATCCATCCCGATGAAGCACATATTGTCTTGTGTTGTAGAAATCATATTGTTCTCCAAGCTGATAATCAGTGCCAACAGGCAAAGGATTGCCGTCTTCTAACGCTTTTAAACGCTGAAGGTCGAATTCTGCGGTTTCTACATGAATCTCTGATATTGGCAGAATTTGGCATATCCTCTTAATGGCTGTAATATGTTCTTGAATCTTAATTTCTACGGATGGAGCCAGCCATCCTTTATGTTTAGAATGCACACGATTATTGAATCTCGGCTTTCTGTATCTCGTCTTTCGATTTCTTCTAGAATGAGGTAAGATTCGTCTTGCAGACAGTAATTTTACAACATCA
Organism: Eubacterium sp. TM05-53; assembly: GCF_003436425.1. Classification (GTDB taxonomy): domain Bacteria; phylum Bacillota_I; class Bacilli_A; order Erysipelotrichales; family Erysipelotrichaceae; genus Holdemanella. The sequence goes on along the minus strand of NZ_QSPK01000009.1, from coordinate 32,435 downwards.
TTACGAGGAGTAAACTCCTCTTGATAAACAACCTTTTTCTCTGTTGTGGCAGCTAAGCCGATATGCTTACTTCCTGCGTCTACACCAAGAGATGTAGATTGAGTTTCTTTTGTACTCTGATACAAAAGTTGAATCGTAAATGGACAGCGTTTCACTACTTTTGCAAGATGACCATTTAACAGCCTTCTTACTTTTCCATGCCTTGTAGTTGGCATAAGCGGCTGTCCATTGATATCTAATACATATACCATTAAGGCACTTCCTTTCTTTTTTAATATGTTTAGAGCGATAAGCCAGTACATATTGAACTGTAAATGACACCTTCGCCAATGTTAATGAAAGGTTTAATGGATAAAGGACTATTGTCCACCACACACTGTTCCTACCTCACAGAACTGTTTAATATGTTCCCTTAGAGCCGTAGACTAGGTGTTACATCCACGGGTAACTATGTATTCTCTCTTAACGTAGTGCTCAAAGCACTTAGGCTAGTCAACTTAGGCTTTTACAAGCCTGCCAATTTATTGGTGGGTAGTTGACTTTCAAGTCCCCTTATTTTCCTTTTATTATGGCACATCAAGCTTAAAATTTCATTAAAAATCTAAAATTGAAGAATCCCAACCCATATCACGATAGCCTTGTTTGCAACGTTCCATATACGAATCGCTTGGTTTACATATTGGAAAATGATCATACATTCGATAAATAAAGCCAGTGATTATTTCATTGTTTTCAAACAACACCTTTTCTTCAAAACAATCATACAAATATGGATAGTCTTCATATTCATCTAAACTCTTCTTATCATTTTCACTCACATCCCATACCGCTACACGAACAAAATCCCCTTTTTTCTTATCAACCGTTAAATACGCTCGTCCAGGATTTCCACGATAGGTTAGTGTATAGTCTTCAAGTCTTGCCAAAGATACAAACTTTGCATCTTTACAACGACTTTTCATTTCTTCCTTATTTAAATTACTTCCATACGCAATATAATACATATCTTTCTCCTAAAGAAAATAGGATGACGAATCATCCTATAATTTACTTTCAATATTTTGCATCAACATTTGTTCAGGCATATATCCTGAGAAGGTTGCAGCTTGTTGTCCTTTTTTGAATAGAATCATTGTTGGAACAGACATAATCCCAAATCTTTGCGCTAAATCTGGACTTTCATCCACATCCACCTTTACGATTTTTACTTTTCCATCTAATTTATTTGCGACTGATTCAAGTACAGGTGTCAACATTTTACATGGTCCACACCAAGTTGCGAAGAAGTCAACTAAAACTGCATCTTCATTCATTAATGCATTAAATTCTTCTGTATTTACAATTTTCATACAAGGTTCCTCCTTATCTGATTCCATTCTATAACAAGCCTTTGCGTAAGTCCATTTCTTTGCCCGCCAACAAGGCATCGATTGCTTTTCCAATCCCATTATTCATATTTGTGTCCGTAATGACAGTAGCTGCATACTTAGCTTCATCCATCGCATTGCCCATCGCAACACCAATACCTACTTGTTGAAGCATCTTCAAATCGTTTTGTGCATCCCCAAAAGCCATGACCTCATTCATACTGATTCCAAGCTTATCACAGATTTTCCACAATGCACTAGCCTTGGTAACATGTTTTGGCATAATTTCCAGCCAATCTGGACCAATCAACAATACATCATAATCACTTAAAGCCGCTTTAATTCCTTCAAAATTCTTTTCAAAGAATCTTGGAGAATGTACCATAATCACTTTATTGATATCTTGCGTTAAACGAATTTCTTCAAAAGGCAAATCAATAAAATTACGATTTTCTTTGCCATCCTTCAAGCCATAATCATCTGGCTCTCCTAAAATGGCATTTTTGACTTTCTTCTTTACACGATTCAATGAAGATATGTAACTATAAAAATCATATCCACATTGAAAAATTCCCTCTACACCAAATTGCTTACAAACTTTCTGAATCTTAACCCCATCTTCCGGTGTTAAAACATCATCCAAATCATATTCTTTATTTTCAAAATCATATACAACTTGTCCATTTACCAACGCCAAAAAATGATTTCCATTTTCTAATCTCAATGGTTCATATACAAATTTACATCCATTTTTATCTCGACCCGACGCAATCACAATGTGCATCCCTTGTGCCATAGCCCTTTGAATCGAATCGACCGTTCTTGGATCCATTTTCTTTGATTCATCTAAAAGTAAAGTACCATCTAAATCAAAAGCCAAACATTTTATAGTCATAATTATTTATCCAATTCTTCTTGATATGAGAACAGTTTTGTACAATATTCTCCATTAAAACATGCCAAACATAATCCTATTCCATGTGTAGCTTCTTTCATTTCTTCTTCCGTCATGAAACGTAATGTATCCGCATGAATATATTCACGAATTTCTTCGACACTCATCTGAGCACCAATCAATTGATCCTTTGTAGAAGTATCTACACCATAGAAACATGGACTTGTGATAACTGGACTTGCGATACGAACATGAACTTGGGTTGCCCCTGCATCCTTCAACAATTGTACAATTCTTCTTGAAGTTGTACCACGCACGATAGAATCATCAATCATCACAATGGATTTTCCTTTTACCACACTCGATACAGGACTTAATTTTAATCGAACGCTACGATCACGCATTGCCTGTGTAGGTTGAATAAATGTACGTCCTACATAACGGTTTTTAATCAATCCAGTTTCAAATGGAATGCCCGCCTCTTCTGCATAACCAATAGCAGCCGATAAAGATGAGTCTGGAACACCAATAACGATATCCGCATGTAAATCTTTATCTTCTCTAGCCAAAATAGATCCTGTAGCCTTACGGAAAGCATGTACATTGATACCTTCCACTACACTATCTGGTCTTGCGAAATAAATGTACTCCATGGCGCACATATGGTTATCTGTATTTGTTGAATAAAATTCATGTTTCACGATACCCTTATGGAACTCTACAATTTCTCCTGGTTTTAAATCCACACTTTCATAAATTCCCATAACTTCAAAAGCACATGTTTCACTACTAATGACGTAGCCATCTTTACTTTTGGCATAACTTAAAGGTCTTAAACCGTGACGATCACGAACCGCATAAATAGTATCCTCATTCATAACTAAGAAAGAGAATGCACCTTCAATACGATTTGCAGTCTTCATAACACGTTCTTTTAAAGTACCCTTTTCTTTTTGAATTAAGTGAAGAATAATTTCACTATCACTTGTTCCTTGGAAAATAGCACCTTCATTTTCAAGTTCAATACGAAGCTCTTTTTCGTTAACAATCTGTCCATTATGAACGATAGCTAAACTTCCATTATGTCCCTTTGATACAATTGGCTGAATGTTTTCATTTTCCTGACCGCCCGCTGTACTATAACGAACATGCCCAACAGCTAATCGTCCGACCATAGAATCTAATTTTTCTTTTTGGAAAACATCTACAGTCAAACCTTTCCCTTTCTGTAAAGTGATATTTTCACCATCCGAAACGACAATACCACTCGCTTCCTGACCCCTATGTTGCAAGGAATGCAAACCATAATACGTAATACTTGCTGCATTATCTACGCGATATGCACCAAACACACCACACTCTTCATGAATTTCACCAAACATAACTGATCTCCTTTGCCACAACATTATATCATGCATATAAGAAAAAATGGACAACTTTTCGTCATCCATTCATTTCTTTTATGCGTTCTTTTCGATTTAGATATAAAACACCTATTTTATACACACTTGCCATTGTGGGAATCCCTAAAAACATACCTGGAATACCTGCTAAAGATCCAAAAATCACAACAGTCATCATGACATAGATTCCTGGTAATCCTACTGAATTTCCAACGACATGTGGATAAATCACATTACTTTCGATTTGTTGAAGAATACATAAATACAATAAGAACCAAAGAGACATAATTGGACTTACAGTAAATACCATAAACATACCAATCGCCCCACCAATATAAGCTCCAATCATCGGAATAATATTAATAACTCCAACTAATGTTCCAATCATAGCCGGATATGGCATACGTAGTATAATCATACCCAATGTACATAGTGTCCCTAGAATTGTTGCCTCAATACATTGTCCACCTATAAAAGAACTAAATGTTTGATTAATAATGTTCAAACACTTATCTATTCTACGTTTCACAATTTCGCTTAGATATAGATTTGTTAAACGGTGATACAACTGAACAAATCTTTCCTTCTCTAATAAAACATAGATTGCGAAAATAAACATCAACACAAAATTGAATACACTATTCACAATAATGGTTACAACATTAAATGTCGTACCCACAACATTGGTAACACCGGTTGAAAGAACATTAATACCGGATTGAATCAAATTTTTCCAGTTGATATCTAAGTTATTAATAGACTCCGCAAGCTGTGGATTGTTCTCAAATAAATTCACCAAAAATTTCTGTGTATTCTCAAAATATTTTGGCAATACAGCCACAATCACGCCAATTGCTTCACTCAACGATGGAACAACAAGTGTAATTAAGAAATATACAAAAAGAAAAATTAAAATCAAAGAAAGAAGTAAACTCGTTGCACGTTTCCCTTTCTTCATAAAATCCAAGCGTTTTTCAATCTTAACCATAACTAGATTGATCACAAATGCCATCATAGCTCCAAACACTAAAACTCTACATGCATTCCATAATATAGCTACCATAGAAATCAATGTATCCAATTTAATCAATCCAATAATAATTAGTGTAATACCAAAAATATATATCCATAAACTTTTTTTATTCATAGAGGCGCCTCACCCCCTTATTCTAACACAAAAGACATTCTTTATGAGTGTCTAATACATACGCGTATACTTTTTAAACAATTTGTCATTTCTTTCTTCCGTACCATCACAGTTTAAAGATGAAAAAACCGGTACGTCTACATTGTGTGCAATCAAATATTCTGCACATGCCACATTAATGCATTGTGCAATGAAAGAATTGGCCATACTCGATGTTGGACATAACTTCGCATCCAATCCTTCAATGGATAAAGCACAATCTCCAACTTCTCCACAATTATCAATGACAATATCCGCAATTTGGTACAAATTCTTTCCACAAGAATGACGAGAAGCTTGAGCAGTAGTATGTTTCATACTCGTAACTGCAACTACATGTGCTCCACGACTTTTAGCTTCAAGTGCAAGTTCAATTGGATAGGCATTACGCCCAGAATTGGATGCGATCAAAACAACATCACCACTTGAAACACCATATAACTCCACTAAGATTTTGGCATAACCACTAAGTCTTTCAATATGTGAACTCTTTGTCGGATGCTCTGTCATCGTAAGTTCACTTGTCAAAATGGGAATCACAAAAGCTAGGCCTCCCGCACGAGCATACATCTCTTCAGCCATCGTATGAGAGTGTCCACTTCCACTCACAAAAAACTTATGGCCATCCATAAATGCCTGGGCCATTAATTGACCGGTTTGTTCTAATTTTTCAGATTGTGTTTCCTGAATCTTTTTAACGATACCAAGACCCACTTCAAATACTTCTTTCATATGATTATTTCTCCTTGATATGCATGTTTCTTTATATTCATTATACAACAAGAAGATAAATAAAAAACAGCCATCAAGGCTGTATATTGTTGAAGTGGTGCCGACTATAGGAATTGAACCCACAACCTACTGATTACAAGTCAGTTGCTCTACCAATTGAGCTAAGTCGGCATAATTTATGTGGTGCAGAGAAAGGGATTTGAACCCTCACGCGATCTCTCGCACTGCCGCCTGAAGACAGCGTGTCTGCCATTTCACCATCTCTGCGACTGAGCGTATTATACTAAAAATTCAAACAGTACGCAACAAAAAATGTGACCTTTTTAACAGTCACATTTCGCATATATATCAATTAAGTTCAATAAGATTTCCACATTCTTTTCCATCGACTGAATGGGAACATATTCAAAACGCCCATGCGCATTCTCATATCCCGCTGATAAATTCGGACAAGGAAGCCCTCTATGAGATAGGGCAGAACCATCGGTTCCTCCTCTAAATGGTTCTGTTTGAGGAACAAGACCCACACTTTCAATGGCTTGTTTCAAATATGGAATCATGAATGGCACTTGATCAATCACTTCTTTTAGATTACGGTATTGAATTCTTTGTGTAATATTCACAGTACCTTCGCCATATTCTTTATTCAACATGTCCACAATCATTTTTAGTGTGTGATTACGAATATCAAACTGCAAGCTATCATGATCACGAACATTGATTTCAATCTTGGCATATTCACAATCCCCATGAAAACTAACCACATGATAGAATCCTTCTCTTCCTTGAGTATATTGTGGTTTTTCTAATGCCGGTAATTTATTTAAGAATTCATTTCCAATATCCACCGCATTTTTCATAATGCCCTTTGCGGTAGCTGTATGTACTGAAATACCATGAATTTCAATTGTTGAAAGACTCGCATTAAAAGTTTCATCCATATAATAGCCCAAATGATCTCCATCTAGTGTATATGCGATGGGTGATTTAAAGCGTTCTAAATCTAAATCTTTAGCTAGTCCACTCACTTCTTCATCTGGTGTAAATGCGACAGATATAAAATTATGTTTGATTTCTGGATGTTTCACTAAATACTCCAATAAAGTCATAACAGCCGCAATACTTGCCTTGTCATCGCCTCCAAGTAGTGTTGTACCATCCGTTAAAATCAAATCCTGTCCAATATATTGTTTCAGATTGGGAAATACACTAGGTGACATAATAATGTTTTTTTCTGCATTTAAAACAATATCCTTTCCATCATAATTTTCTAACACCCAAGGCTTTACATCTTTACCACTCGCATCGGGAGCTGTATCCATATGTGTCACAAAACCAATGGCTCTACCCGTCTTTACATTGGCTTCTAGTGATCCATATACTACACATGTATCTTTATCATAATATACATTGGTAGCACCAATTTCTTGAAGCTCCTCATAAATAACACTAGCTAAATCATGCTGACAAAATGTAGTAGGAACACTTGTACTATGTGGATCTGATTCTGTATTGATTCTTGCGTAGCGCATCAATCTCTCTTTTACTTGTTCATAAAATTCTGTCATAGGAATTCTCCTTTTTTTGTATATTTTATTCTTTTTCAAAAGAAAATAAAAGACTGGAATTTCATCCAGCCTTTGACATTAGAATAATCCTACGATCTTACCATTTTCATCCACATCCATGTCTAATGCACTTGGATGTTTTGGAAGTCCTGGCATTGTTAATACTTTACCTGTTAATGCAACAATGAAGCCTGCACCTAAGCTTGGGCGTAATTCACGAACTGTAATTCTAAATCCTGTAGGACGACCCATTACCTTACCATCGTCTGATAATGACATTTGTGTTTTAGCCATACAGATTGGTAATTTATCCCATCCTAATTCATTGAACTTCGCAATTTGTGCTTGAGCTTCTTCTGTAAAGTCAACGCCATCTGCACCATATACTTTCTTGGCAATGGTTTCTACTTTTTCTTCAATTGACTTATCTAAATCATATAAAGGAGCATAGTTATTTTCTTGATCACATAACGCAACTACTTTGTTCGCTAAATCAATAGCGCCTTCTCCACCTTTTGCCCATACTTGAGATAATGACATTGGGTGGTTATTGTCTTCACACCATTTTTCTAATGCGGCTACTTCAGCCGGTGTATCTGTCGCAAATTCATTGATTGCAACAATGTATGGCAAGCCAAATTGTTGCACTGTATCAATATGTTTAGCCAAGTTTTCACATCCCGCAAGCATAGCTTCTACATTTTCTTCTTTTAAATCTTCTAGGGCAATTCCACCATGTTGTTTTAAGGCACGAATTGTTGCAACAATCACAACCGCATTTGGTTGAAGATTAGCCAATCGACACTTGATATCCAAGAATTTTTCAGCTCCTAAATCCGCACCAAATCCAGCTTCTGTTACTGTATAATCTGCAAGTTCTAGACATGCCTTTGTGGCAATGACAGAGTTACATCCATGCGCAATATTCGCAAATGGACCACCATGAATCAATACTGGATTGTGTTCAAGTGTTTGAACAACGTTAGGCAATACAGCATCTTTCATAACCATAGCCAAAGCACCTTCAATACCTAGATCATGTACATAGACTGGCTTGTCATCATAAGTATATGCCACAAGCATTTTTCCAAATCTTTCTTTAAGATCCATTAAATCATCCGCTAAACATAAAGCGGCCATGATTTCACTCGCAACTGTAATATTAAATCCATCTTTACGTTCTACACCATTGGCTTTTGCGCCACAACCAATTGTGATATTACGCAAAGTACGATCATTCATATCTAAACAACGTTTAAATGTTACTTTTTCAGGATCAATATTCAATTCATTTCCCTGATGAATCACATTATCTAAACATGCACTTACCAAGTTATTAGCTGTCGTAATCGCATGCATATCTCCTGTAAAGTGAAGGTTGATATCTTCCATTGGTACAACTTGGGCATAGCCACCACCAGTAGCTCCACCTTTTAATCCAAATACTGGACCTAAACTTGGTTCACGTAAAGCCATCATCGTTTTCTTACCTAAACGATTTAAGGCATCTCCTAAACCAACCGTTGTCGTACTCTTTCCTTCTCCAGCTTTAGTAGGATTAATAGCTGTGACTAGTACTAATTTTCCATGAGGATTATTTTCAATGGATTTCAAATAATCAAAAGACAATTTAGCTTTATATTTTCCATAATGTTCCAAGCTATCTGCAGGAATTCCAATTTTTGCGGCAACCTTTTCAATTGGTTCCATGACGCATTCTTGTGCAATTTCTAAATCTGTTTTAGCCATTTTACATATCCTTCTTTCCAATATCATTTCTGTGAAATAAATCTTTACATTGAATCTTATCTAATTCTTTATATGTATGATCAAATGCAGTCTGTAAGTCATCTTCTAGAGTAACGACCATTAAAACACGGCCTCCATCTGTTACCAATCCTTCATCTGTCATTTTTGTTCCCATGTGGAAAACCAATCCATCTACATCGTCTACACCTGTAATCAAAGATCCTTTTGTAGAGCTTGCAGGATAGTTTGTACTTGCTAAAACAACACCATGACTGACTTTATCTGTCCATTTCAATTCAACTGGTTTATTGTCCATTAAATCTAAAATAGCTTGTACAAAATCACTTTCTAATCGAGGTAAAATAACTTCGGCTTCTGGATCTCCAAAACGCGCATTGAATTCAATGGTTTTGATGCCTTTTTCTGTCAACATCAATCCACCATATAAGAAGCCAGTGAATGGAACACCTTCTTTAACCATGGCACTTGCCATTGGTTTCATAATTTCATTCATAGCTTCATCAATAATTTCAGGAGTAATCTTTTTAACTGGACTATAAGATCCCATACCACCTGTATTTGGACCTTTATCTCCATCAAATACACACTTATGATCTTGAGCTACTTCTAAAGGGATAACTGTTTCATTGTGTACTAGACAGATCAAAGAAAATTCAAATCCAAATAAACATTCTTCAATCACAACCGAATTATTTTCAATCGCAAAGGCAATATCCAATGCTTCCTTAGCCTGTTCTAATGTAGAAGCTACCGTAACACCTTTTCCGGCTTTTAAACCATCTTCCTTGATAACAATTGGAGCACCTTGCTCTTGTACATATGCCCATGCTGAATCTAAATCATAGAATGTTTTATAAGCAGCTGTTGGAATATTGTATTTTGCCATGATCTTCTTGGCAAAATCCTTACTTGATTCGACCTGAGTTGCTTTTTTATCTGGCCCAAAAACCTTTAGGCCTTCTTTTTTTAACGCATCTACAACACCTAGAGCTAAAGTTGCCTCAGGACCTACGATGGTTAAATCTACATTTCTTTCTTTTGCCAAAGCGACAAGACCTTCTACATCATTGTCTTTCACATTGACACATTCTCCAATTTTTGCCATTCCAGGATTACCTGGAGCACAAATCAACTCATCACATAAAGCTGAACGTTTGCATGCATACGCAAGCGCGTGTTCACGTCCGCCCTTACCGATAACTAGTATTTTCATTGCGTTTTAATCTCCTTTTTCTTTACCATTCAATCATAACAGAAAAAAGTCCCTAATGGGTCTTTATTCACAATTTTTTTAACAGAAAAAAGGTAGAACATTATATTCTACCCCCTTTGTTTTCTAAACCTTTAAGAATTGTGCTACATCTAGCACGAAAATTGTGGCTCCACCAACAGTAACTTCCACAGGAAAACTTGCATAACGGCCAATATCATAACTAGCTGTACTAGGTACAATTTCCGTTCGCTTACTTGAATATTCCTTGATGATATCTATAGCTGCTTCCACTTTTTCGTCTTCACAACCAATGATCAACGTTGTATTGCCTGCGCGAAGGAATCCACCAGTCGTCGCCAATTTAGTAACAGAAAAACCATTTTTATTTAGTGCATTACTTGCCACTGGGCTATCGTCATTTGATAAAATTGCTAGGATAAGTTTCATAGTGCTTCCCCCACCTTTCTAAGGTTATTATATAAGAATTTATGCGCAACTACAACAAGAAAAAAGAACCATAATCTTTAGAACAATTCCTCTTATTTCATGTATAATAGATATAGAGTTTAAAAGGGGTTAATTATGTTTATGGAATTTAATTTTTTGTGCACAAAAAAAGACTGTATCCTATCTTTTGAGGGTCAACTATGACAAATAAAAAAAGAAAAGATACTTTCGGAAATGTGATACAACCCTAGTCAAGTAGACATGGGAAATATTTAAAAGTCTCATCGATCAACAGCCCATTCCAATTTGGTTTGGGTTGTTTTTTATTTCTTCTATAATAATTTCTTTTTGATGTTTCTTCTTTGATTCAATTTCATTCCAATATCTGACATATCTTCTTGCTGGAATAATTGGATATTGTGTAAATTCATTTTGTTCTAGTGATTCTTTTCGTACTTGTCCACAAGTTTTACCATTTAATCTTTTTTGTGGATAATGATTGATGTAGTAATCTAGCGTTCCTTTGATAGCTTGTCTCATCTCTTCTTTGGAAGTGATGTTTGGATATAGGATAAACAACATATCTTTAAATTGTCCCTGAAAACCTTCACACACTCCATTATCAATGCACTTTGATACACGTGACATAGATTGTGACATACCATATTCATCCAATTTAAATTTATATACTTGTCTTGTATACGCGAAACCTCTGTCTGAATGTACTAAGGGTGTTGCTTCTGGATATGCATTATGAGCATTCTCTAGTGTTTGATCAGCTAGTAATGCATCGTTTTTATCAGATACTTCTAAAGCGACTGGGAACCTGTCATAAAGATCAATCATTGGCGAAATAAATAGTTTCTCTCCAGTTGTAGGTATCTTTACCTCTGTAACATCCGTACACCATTTTTGATTTGGACCTGTAGTGTTGAAATCTCTGTTAAGAATGTTTTCTGCCGTATGTTCTGCATTGGATCGAATGTAGTTGTATCTGGATCTACGTCTATAAGAGGATTTGATATCATTGATGCACATCAATCGATAAACTCTGTTATGACCACATCTATATCCTTCGTTTCTTAGAGTGTAGTACATGGTCATTGTGCCAAAAAGAGAATTGTTGGAATTAGATATCTCCTTGATTCTAGATGTAATTCTTTCATCTTCATGTTGTTTGTCCAATTGTTTGGGAGAAGGTGATGAGTGTAGCCACTTGTAATATGCACTTCTGCTGATGCCCATGATTGAACACATTTCATTTATCGGCCAGTTGCGATTTTCATGTAATGATTGTATTAGCGAATAATCTTTTATCTTTTGTTTTCTTATAAGATAAAGTCTTTTAGCCTTCGGAAGACTCGCCAAATAGGTCTTTTCGAAGGCTTCGTCTTTTTTTAACAGTTCAAGCTCCATCTCTTGTCGTCTGTTGATTCTTTCAAGCTCGGCTATTCTGCGTTGAGCTTTTTCCAGGTCGGTTAGCTGCTCTTCAGATTTACGTTTACCACGCCTATCTTCTAGAGCATCTTCTCCATTGGATTCATATTTTTTGACCCAGTTATAAATCTGAGCGTAATTTCCACCATAAAATTCAGCTGTACCTTTATAATCATGATTATGATCTATACAGTATTTAATGATTTCGATTTTCTTTGGCTTAACAGATACATTGGTGACTTGTTAATATAACTGACATTAATGATGTCTATTTAAGATTTATTGTATAAGTGTAAACGAAAGAGAGACTACACTTATGACAAGAACTTCAAAATATTTAAACCAAGATACTATCGCTGCTTTACAATCTTTTCAAATCGAAAAGATTGATCGTGAAATCACTGATTACCTAGATACGAACAATAAAATGAATACGTATCATTTTGAATACTTTCCTAAATGAGGATGTTATCATCCTCGTTTAATTAAGAGCGGTTTTGCCAACTCTGGTAAACAAATGCTTCGTTGTAAAGAATGCGGAAAACGTTTTGTTGTGGACCGCGGTCAGCTTACTTTTTATTCTCACCAAGACCAATCCAAATGGAATGAACTTATCATGGATACATTGAATGGTGTATCTCTTAAAGAAACAGCTGCTAAAATCAATGTGAATGAACGTAATGTTTTTAATATGCGCCATAGACTATTGGTTAGTCTAGGAACTGAGGAACGTCCCATACACAGTAGGTAATGAAGTTGAGATGGATGAAAAGTATACTCCTTACAATCATAAAGGAACTAAAATTGATGGAGTAGAACCTAAACATCGTGGAACACCTGCTACAAAAAGAGGCTTGTCTAATCAGCCGATATGTATCATCACTGCAATACAGAGATTTGGTCATACAATTGCCAGAACGTTAAATTATGGCAAGCCATCATCTCTAGATCTATTAAGATTTGGTGAATGTCTTGAATCAAAATCTTTTGTAATGCTAGATGGTTCTAACAGTTACAACGAACTTATAGAAAGTAAGAACTGTACTAAGAAAGTGTTAATCAGTCATGAGTCATATGATAAATTCAATCATTTAAATACAGTGAACAGTTTCCATAAATTGATTGAAGAAAGACTGCAAAAATATAAAGGGGTAGCATTAAAATATATAAATCGATACAATGCTCTTTTTATCATGCAAAGAGAAACGCAATGTGTTTTAATTGGCGATATCTTTTGTTACAATCGGTGGATTTAACAGTAGAAATGAACGATAAAATGATATAGAGAAAGTTTAATACTTTCTCTATATCATTATCTAATTAGGGGTTCTAACTTCTACTTCCTGAAATTTTCTCTTTGTCAATTTTACATTGTTACAATTAACAATCAATTGAGTTTTATTTGTGAAAATTAATTTATTATCTTTTATTAGAACTGAATTTAATATGTATTTATCTTGGGTAGTATATACAACAACATATTTATTATTTTCTGTAACAGAGTATGTAGCTTGATACTTTATGGAATCTTTACCTGTATCGTATATTAATAATAGTGTAGGAATTAAACAAAGAAAAATGATTAATATTCGAATTTCAGAAGAACAATTATTGATTGACGGCCTTGTTGAAATTAAAAAAACACCAATCGCTGTTAATAAAATATATACAATAAATAGAAGAAATAAATTATATAAATTGAAATTGGTTGAAAAAAAGTATATAGAGCAGAATAAATTTAAAATGAATATAATACAAGCGATTAATATCTCCATTTTATCCATTTTCTTTAAAGATTGTTTAGATAACAAAAAAGATGGAGTAAAAATGATAACCGAACTTATAAAAGTTAAAATTAACATATATACATTTTCTTTATAGGGTATATTCATTGAGTTGGTATTAATTCCTAAGTTATTAGCATATCCTTTCCAATAAATGAATATTATAAAACAAAGTATTGCAAATGCTATTGGCATAAAAGGCACAAAGTCCTTTAATGAATATTTGTAATTTTGATTTGATGATGTTTTATTTTCCATGATAATTAACCTCCTCGTATTGTATCTAATATATCATATGAATTAATTTACTAATTTGATAGATGTGATTGCTAGTTGTTAGCATAAGCTATATGAGTGTTAAAGCGATTGCATAGATTTTGTCGAACTAATAGTACATCTTGTATTTTTTTAGTACTTTGTCTTTTTGATTCATACCCATATAATAGTTCTTAAATTGACTCTATTGATGTCAGATATGTTAATTTACTAATATATTTGTTAAGAAAATATTATTATTGTATAGCAATAAAGTGTTGAGGATTAATTTATTAAAAATGCAAATTCCATAAATAGTGGATATAAAGAAGTGTAATTATTTTAGTATAAGGATTTCCTTGAATGCGAGGAAGATGCAGTGTATCAATTAACTAGTTGTGTTTTATACATAGGGAATATGTGTTAAACAGAGTTAGTTATTTATAACTTGTATAAATATAGATGTGTTAGAGAGTTTTGAATATGTATGAATTGTTAAATTTATTAGGTAGATCAATGTGTAGAGACGGGTTGTGTAAAGAGATATTGTAGAAAGTGAAGCCAAAAAAATACTGAGTAAGATCACTCACTGTCCCAACCTATATCCGCATCCGATGCAGAGAAACGATAGTTATTGTCAGAATCAAGAGCGTCTTGAACTTTATTTCCATAACAGGAAGCGTGAACATGAAGGCATGAGCCATCATCAGAAAGAGTCGAATTGGCAGGGTCGATCAGGCCCATAGCAAGAGAAGGAATAACTGCAATAGCGTTAAAAAGAGATTGCATGGTGTATAACAAGCGATCTCTGTCGAACTCTGCACCGTTTCTGTATTTATCGCAAATAGAAGAAGCGTCATCTTTGGTAAACTTAATAAGTTTTTCACCTTTGGCAGGCTTATTCTTAAATTTTTTCTTAGTAATGAAAGATTGATGAGCAAGGTCCGATAAATGAGGATCGTAGCCAGTAAGGCGAATGATAAAGTCATAGTGCGAAGAAGAATTAGGCGGATCAAAAGAGCCAATGAAATATTGAAGCAAGGAATCATTGGCAAAATCATCACACCAAAGTTTAATAGAAGAATACTTAAGATGATTCATTAAGACGAAAGAACTTAAGACGAAAGAACGAACTAAAACAGCAAGATTAATAGCACGTCTGCCTATATGAGAATAAAGAGGAAACAAGATATCGGAAGCAAGAGAAATATCAAGCTTGCGTAATTTAGATAAAGTAGGACGATATATAGATTTAAGAAGTTTTAACTGGGAAACATCAAGATGAGATTTGTGAATGGTCAAGAAATTGTGATATTTCCAAATAGTAGAAATATGGTTAAGCATAGAGCTGACCTCCCTTCACCTTCTTAGAATGCGGGCGGAGTGAGCCACGAAAAGTGAGAAAAAGTCAAGAAATAAAGCAAAAAAGTGGAGGGAAATAAAAAAGAAGCTAATAAAAAGAGCACTGTTTATCAGCTTCGAGAGTTTTGATCGTGCTCCTAAATTATTAAATGTGTCTTTATTAGAGAATCTAGATTATTACAAAATAGATTGACAAGAATGATATATAGTGATATAAAATATTAATTTAATGATAGAAATGGAATGATATATATGAAATTTTATGCGGTAAAAAAAGGGAATCAAACAGGAATTTTTGAATGCTGGGCGGATTGTCAAACTGCCACAAAAGGATACTCTAGCCCAGAGTTTAAAAGTTTTACTACAAAAGAAGAAGCAGAAGCGTATTTACAAAATAGAGATATTTGGGTTGAAAAGGTGGAGAAAGATAATAGTGATGGCTATCTTGTTGCATTTACAGATGGTAGCTATGATAAAGACCTAAAGAGATATTCATACGGAGTTAAATTTATTAGACCTGATGGAAGTGAAGAAGATATATGTGGTTACGGAAGTAATCAAGCTTATATTGATAGTAATAATATCATTGGCGAAATATTTGGAGTAATCAATGCACTTGATTGGGCAATATCAAATGAGTTCGAGAAAATTAAGATTTATCACGATTATGAGGGCTTGTCAAAATGGATATCAGGTGATTGGACTGCAAATTCTAAAGCTGCAAAAATGTATATAAGTTTGTATGAATTGAAATTCAAAGACTTTCTTGAGGTTAGATTCGAAAAAGTTCCGGGTCATAGTAATGTAATATATAACGAAAAAGCTGATCAACTTGCAAAGTCTGCATTGGTTGAGAGAAAAAAGGTTGTCGTGCAAGGAGATAATTGGTTTTCAATTCCTTACTTCAAACAGGATGATTTTAATGCGTTTGTTGAGTTGATTGAAGAGTCGGATAATGGAATTACTCATACGTTAACATCAGCTTTAGGGAAGGATATATATAAGTTTAAACTTAATAGAGAAGTTATCACAGTTACATTATTTAAGACTGGTCAGCATAAACTTTTATTACAAGGAAAAAATAATTATTTATTCCAGGTAATAACGGCCACAATTATTGAACGATACGATACTAGTCGTGTTGAGCAGATTTTAGGAAATGCATATAGAATTAATATAAAACAAGATGTAGTTTCAAATGCATATAATCCTATTGAAAGCGGTCTTCCCGATGATTATCCAGAGGGGTTAAAAAGATTAATAAAACAATCGATAATAAATATGACTCATTATGTTGAAAGCGAAGAATACTCGATGTATGTATTTCCAGCTTTAAGGGCACTAGAAGGTCATATAAAATATTTGATAACTGTAGCTGGCGGAAATCCAGGTCGACAGTTTAGTTGCTTTGATCGTGATAGAACGATGAATTCAAACGGGTATATTGTGACAGAATCTTTTCCTGATAGAAGTAAAAATAGTAGCATCGAGAAATGTTACAACTATTATAAGTCACAGAGGGATACAGCTTTTCATTTTGGTGATATTATGGGCCAAGTAGATAATACTAGGCTAATAGAAACAAAAGAAGAAGCTGATGAGATTATAAAAAAATGCTTGTCATTGATTAGTACAGAACAATAATCTTGTTGAAAGGAGGTGTCTGTCATGAATGAATATATTATTCTTAAAGCAAATGTCGATGGCTATGACAGACATGTGCTCTGTCTATCATTTGAGAGTTTTTTGACATATATAGAAAAAATCGAAACTATACTTGCAAAAGATGCAAGAGAAGAAATGATATTAATTGATCAATTACTTATAAACGGAAACGGAAAAAATAGATTTATGAGTTGCGTGTTTTCTAATGGTCAACTAGATTTTAGAACAGCTAAAATTGTGACACCAGATGTATTTTTTAGGAAAGAAACAGTAGGGTGGTTACATGATAATTATTCATATGTTGAAAACTCTATTCTTACAGAAGAACAGCGTCAAAAAATTAAACAAAACATTGCATTTTAATGAAAAGCGCCAATTCATCCGTTATAGTTAGGAGGGAGGGATATACTAAGTTAAGCATCATACACATTTTCGTTACTATTAATTTGTAAAACGTATTGTATGCTGAAATTCTATTGGCCAAAAAGTGAGCGTATATTAAGATATTTAATCCTTGAAAGAACTAGATATACCCGAAAATAAAGGATTTGTCAATCACACGATTGTAAATTATTAGAATATTTAATTATTTAGAAATATTTAGGAGAACCTATGAAAATTACAAATGAGATACCGAGAGATTGGAAAGATTTACAAAATAAAGTTTGCAAATTTTTAAATGAGGCTGGTTATGAATCGGAGAGTCCAAAAACAATTAAAACTGTCCGTGGAGATGTAGAAGTAGATGTTTTTTCTGTATCTAATGATGAATTGATTAAGCAATTTATTTGTGAATGTAAATTTTGGAATATGCCTGTTTCAAAAGAAAAAATACATGCTTTTCGTACAGTTGTACATGATTCAGGAAGTATGGTGGGTATTTTTATATCAAAAAATGGTTATCAATCTGGTGCTTATGAAGCAGCATATTGTTCAAATGTTTTATTAAAAGATTGGAATGGATTTATAGAACTAATTGAAAGAAAGTGGTTGAAAAGACAGTGCTTTAAAATGCATCAACTTATACATCCGCTTTCTGTTTATACAGATCCATTAGATGTACCTTTGGATGCATTATCTGATGATGAACTTCATAAATATAAACAGATAAACAAAAAAACTATCGAGTCTTATTTGATTTGTAGAAAAATTGGTTTTGAAAAGATAAAAGAAGATTCGTTAGATGTAGATGGTATTACTTTTACATCTTACGATGAACTATTTGACTATTTTAATAAAAAATTCACAATTATAATAAAAGAATATGAAGAAATATTTAAGAATAATCCAATTGAACAATGGAAATTCGATTATGGTATAGCTAAATACAGTTTTGATGATATATAAAGCTATATTTATACTTAAGAGGTAGTTAATATTTGAAATAAGCGTAATATTAAACATTTGTAATTGTTATATAGCAAAAAATAAATAAAAAAAGGATGGTAAATTATTATGAAAATTGCAGTTGCAGGAACAGGATATGTAGGATTGAGTATTGCTTGTTTATTATCTCAACATAATGAGGTAAAGGCAGTGGATATTATTAAGGAAAAGGTGGATTTGATTAATGCTAAGAAATCACCTATTCAAGATGATTATATTGAGAAGTATTTAACTGAAAAAGATTTAAATCTAGAGGCTACTTTAGATGCAGAGTATGCTTACTCTGATGCTGACTTTGTAGTTATTGCAGCACCAACTAATTATGATAGTAAGAAGAATTTCTTTGATACAAGTGCTGTAGAGAGTGTGATTGAATTAGTGTTAAAGTATAATCCGAATGCTATTATGGTAATTAAGTCAACAATTCCAGTTGGATATACGGAGAGTGTAAGAGAGAAGTATAATACTTCAAATATTATTTTTAGTCCAGAATTCTTAAGAGAGTCTAAGGCTTTATATGATAACTTATATCCATCTAGAATTATTGTTAGTACTGATGTGAATGATGAAAAGTTAGTTAAAGCTAGTCATACTTTTGCTACGTTACTTCAGGAAGGGGCTATTAAAGAAGATATTGATACATTATTTATGGGCTTTACTGAAGCAGAGGCTGTTAAGTTATTTGCGAATACTTATTTAGCTTTACGTGTATCTTACTTTAATGAATTAGATACGTATGCAGAAATGAAAGGATTAAATACACAAGATATTATTGAAGGTGTATGTTTAGATCCTCGTATTGGCTCTCATTATAACAATCCTTCATTTGGATATGGTGGATATTGTTTACCTAAAGATACAAAACAATTGTTGGCTAACTATCAGGATGTACCCGAAAACTTAATTGAAGCAATTGTTGAATCAAATCGTACTCGTAAAGATTTTATTGCGGATCGAGTATTGAATATGGCTGGTTATTATGGATATGAGGATAATAACACATATTCAGAAAGTGAAGAACGAGAAGTAGTGATCGGTGTTTATCGTTTAACAATGAAATCAAATAGTGATAACTTTAGACAGAGTTCTATTCAGGGTGTTATGAAGCGTATTAAGGCTAAGGGTGCTAAAGTGATTATTTATGAACCTACTTTAAAGGATGGAGAAACATTCTTTGGTAGTAAGGTAGTAAATAATCTAGAAGAATTTAAATCATTGAGTCAGGCAATTATCGCAAATCGTTATGATAGTTGTTTGGATGATGTACAAGATAAAGTATATACTCGTGATTTGTTTAGAAGAGATTAATTACAGTTATATGAAAGCTAAAAATTTAGTTTTTTAGCTTTTTTTATGATGAATTAGTGAATCTATGCTATATTTATAGAGTATGTTTTATTGTGAGAAAGGGAGGTTTTTATGGTAAACAGTAGAATGGATCGTACACAGAATGATGTACGTGAAATGGAAGAGATTGATTTATTAGAATTATTTAGGGCTATATTAAAACATGTTAAGTTAATTATTGTTTTATGTATTTTATTTGGTGTTGGTGGTTTCTTTGGAACTAAGTTATTGATTGCTCCAGCATATACGGCTAGTACATCAATTTATTTAACTCCACAGATTAGTGAGAGTGGATCTTTGGATTATAATTCGCAGATGGCCAATAGTAAATTGGTTACGAATGCAGTGAATTTACTAACTCAAAATAACATTATGTCTGAGGTAGCTAAGGATGTTGGATTAGAGAGTGCAGATAGTGTTAAAAAGCTTGTTAGTGTAACGAATGAATCAAACACAGAGATTATTACGATTTCTGCTACAACAACGGATCCTAAATTATCTAAGGATATCGCAAATGATACAGTGAGTACTTTTATTCGTACAATGCAGAAGAATTTGAATGTAAGTAATATTGAAATTGTTGATAAGGCTAAATTATCTTATATTCCTAGTGGACCGAATGTGAAGAAGAATACATTATTAGCTACAATGGTAGGTTTTGTATTAGGCTGTGGCTATGCTGTATCGAAGTTCTTATTGGATAATCGTTTACGCACGAAGGAAGAGGCAGAAAAATACTTGGGCATTCCGGTATTCTGCGAGATTCCTGAACTATAATGGCTAAGTATATTGATTTGCATTCTCATATTGCTTGGGGTATTGATGATGGCATGCCTTCAATTGAGGATGCAGTGAGTTCATTAGAGTCTGCTAAGAAGGATGGTATTGTAGGTATTTGTAGTACGCCGCATTTCATTCCTGGTCAATTAGATGTTCATATCTATAATGAAATGGTAACTCGTCAATTGGAATTAAGAAAGATGAGTCCTATCCCTATTTATTTTGGTGGGGAAGTCATGATGAATAGTGAATTCATTGAAGGTTTGGAATTAGATTTATATCCAACATTGAATAGTTCACGTTATATGCTTGTAGAATACAATGTTCTTCGTGATATTCATTCGATTGATTATAGAGATGAATGTTTATATGAATTGAAAATGAAAGGTTTTGTTCCTGTACTAGCTCATATTGAAAGATATTTCCATGATGGTCTTGATTATTCAATCATTGATCATTGGGTGGATATGGGTTGTGTTTTACAATTGAATCGTACATCGATTCTTGGTGTTAATGGTAAGAAAATACAGTCTAATGCATTAGAATTATTAGACAATGGATATTGTGATGTTGTATGTACAGATACACATAGAGCGAGTGGGAACAGAATTGAACACTTGAGTGATGTGTATTCTGTTGTAGGTAAACGTATAGGGTTTGATAATGCGGATATCTTATTTTATGAGAATCCTAAGTTATTATTGAGTAATAAAGAGATATTAAATATTGAGGTTGAAAAGAAAAAGAAACTGTTTGGTTTCTTTGGGAGATAGAAATGGCAAGAAAGAAAAGAAATCAATTTGATGTGGATGAAATCTATCGTGGATTACGTACAAATATTGAATTTAGTCAAATGGATGATGCGATTCAAGTAATTAACGTAGTAAGTACAATTCCGAATGAAGGAAAGAGTACAATAGCTTGTAATTTAGCTCGTATTATGGCAGCTAAATATAAAAATGTGTTATTAATTGACTGTGATTTAAGAAATGCATCAGTTCATAAAACACTTCAGATTTCAAATCGTTCAGGATTAACAAACATTATTTCAGAATTTAGAGAAGGCGTAAGTATTCATTCATTTGAAGGAGTACAAGATGTGCAATATGATGGTGGATATCCTTTATCTGTCATTACTGCAGGTCATAGAGTTCCAAATCCAAGTGAAGTATTAGGATCAAAAAGATTAGCTAAATTCTTGAATCAAGCACGTCAAGAATTTGGATATATTATTATTGACTGTCCACCAGTTGCGGTAGCTAGTGATGCCATTCCATTATGTAATGTAAGTGATGGAGTATTGTATGTAGTTGATGCAAAATCTTCAGATAAACGTAAAGTAAAAGCAGCTATTAATGATGTTGAAAGAAATGGTGGTCACGTCATGGGTGTAGTATTAAACAAAGTAGAATCAGCAAGCGATAGTAATTATGGATATGGCTACGGATATGGTTATGGAGGAGAAGAAAATGGTAAAAAGAAGAAAAAGAAATAGTTTTATTATCCTAGCTTCAACTCTATTACTAACAGGATGCGGAAATAGTGAATTAGAAATTACAAAGAATGATATTTTAGAAGTGGCAAGAGATGATGCGAATGCCACTAAAAAAGAATGTTCGAATGTATCTATCCAAGAAGAAAAGAAATACTATACTGTAAGCTTTGATACAACAACAGGATCTTATGAGTATAAGATTGGTAAAGATGGTATTATACAAGAAAGAAATTATAAAAGAAGCAATAGTGAAGAAAAAGAAGAAGTTTCTACGACTGAACCTGCAGAGGAAAAGAAGGAAGAAACGAAAACTGATACAAAGAAAGAAGAAAAAAAAGAATCAACTTCTTTTGATGAAAATCAACAACAAGCTATTAATGCAGCTCTTGCCAATGCAGGATTAGGACAAGAAGATGTGACAGATATTGGTTGTACTTTAGATGAAGCTACACAACAATATACAGTTACATTTACATTCCAAGATATTCATAACACATGTGTAGTGGATGCAACTACATTTGTTGTGTTATCTTCTATTCAAGGATAATTCAAAATGATACCTTCTATATGGAAGGTATTTTATTTCATTAGAAATGTTGGTTGACTCTAAGTGTTTGGAGTTGTAAAATACAAAAGTGCTTTAATAAATTTAAAGCATTTTACTTAAGGAGATAAAATATGATTCGTTTGGAAACACATTGTCATACTAAATATTCTAAAGACAGTATGCTTCCATTCCCATTATTATATTTAAAATGTACGCTATGTCATATCAATTGGATTGCCATTACAGAACACAATAACATTCAAGGAGCCGTTGAATTTAAAAAGTATTGTGAAAAGAAAAAAGACAAGCTTCATGTCATAATTGGTGAAGAGATTATGACGCTTCATGGCGAAGTTATTGGTTTATTTCTTAAGGAAGAAATACCAGCAGGTTTGTCTTGTGATGAAACAATTACACGAATTCAAAAACAAGGTGGTATTGTATATGTCCCTCATCCGTATGATGAAAAGCGTGCTAAAACAGTACTTAAAGAAGAGTGTATTAAAAAGAATGCATTTAGAATTGATTGTATTGAGTGTTATAATGGGCGTAACATTTCGGATACATATGAAATGAAACAAACTGAAATTGCACAGAAATATAGTCAAAATTTTGTAATTGGTTCGGATGCTCATACTGTATGGGAGATTGGTAGAAATTACATGATGGTGAATTGTATACCGGATTCACCTGAAACTTTTAAACAGGCAATCCAATGTGCTACTTTTCATAAGAAGAAGTGCTTAAAATTTAGCCACAAAATAACCAAGTTGGTTAAATTGCTTCGAATGTTAAAGAAGGGAAACTTCAATGAAATATATAGAGTTATCAAGAAAAGATTTGGAAGAACAATGTAATCACTGGGCTAATGAAATAAAAAAATCTTATCAACCAGATCTTATTGTATATGTTGCAAAAGCAGGATATTTAATAGGGAAAGAAATGAAAAATGTATTTAATGTACCATTGGTTGGTATTAGTGCGACTCGAGAAGGAAATGCATTAAAAGAAGTTGTAGGTCCTATTGTAAGTCTTATGCCTAATTTTGTTCGTAATATTTTAATTTCATTAGAACTAAAGTCAGATACACATAGCAAGAATACGGAAAGAAAAATTCACTATCATGAAGGTTTAGAGAAAATGAAATCAAAGAATATTCAACGCATTCTAGTTGTGGATGATTCAGTAGATACAGGACATTCTATGAAACAAGTAGTAGATGCCATTTCTTCAGGGTTTAATAATGCAGAAATTAAAATTGCAGGATTAAATGTATGGGATAAGAGTCGTTGTATTATCAATACGGATTTTGCTCTTTACAAAGATACAGTGATTAAAACTCCAATGTCCAAAGATTCAAAAGAATACAAAGAATTTATGAAAATTTATAATAGTGAAACTGACAATGGAACACTCTAAGAAAAGTACAATTTGTTCTTTTCTTTTTTTTTTAGTACAATATTAAGGACGTTTATATATGGAGTGAAATAGTTATGTCAAAAATTGGAACTTTAAAGATCACTATTGAATTTATATTTTATTGGATCTTAATTAATTTTTTACAAGAAATAAATGTATTACGTTTTTATGGAGAATATACAATCAAGTTGTGTGCATTATATTTCTTGATGCAGTTATTGATTGGGCGTTATCAAGGAAAAGTATTATTAATGTATGATGAGATTCGTTTATTGATTTTAAGTCACATAGGTTTCTTCTTTGGTAGCTTTTTGATTTTTCCATTTTATTCATGGACTGTACGTAAAATATATGGATTTCTTTTATTAACTCTTGTTTTATTTGTCTTTGCAGGTTTTAATTCAAGATACACACATAAATGGTTTAGAAAAAAATATAAACATAATACTTTAATTGTGGGTGTGGGTCATACAGCTGCACAACTTGCCTTTGTATGTAGAGGGAATAGCTATTCCTTACTAGATGTACAAGGATATGTAAACTGTAAGGCTTATGGAATTAATCAAGAACAAATTGTTTCTCAAAATAAAACAATAGGGATTGAAGAGGTGGATTCATTTATTAAATCACATAATATTGATACTGTATTAATTGCGATTCCTGAATTGAAACAGAAGAATTTGAATTCATTATTTGAATTATTTAAGAACAAAGTAAATGTGATTAAGTATTTACCACAAGTGAATGGTCTAGTAACATTTGATACTAAGGTTGAAGATTTTGATGGAATCTTAATGATTTCAAATTCTCGTGGTGTAAATCAAATTGGATCTTATATATTAAAACGTCTTATGGATATTTGTGCTGGACTCTGCGGAATCTTAATTTTGATTCCATTAACTGTTTTTGTGTTTGTGAAAAATCGTAAAGAAGGAGATAAGGGACCTATTTTCTTTACACAGAATCGTATTGGTAAGAATGGTAAAGAATTTAAGATGTATAAGTATCGAACTATGGTGCTTGGTGCAGATAAGATTCTTGAAGAATTAATGGAAAAGGATCCGGCTATTCGTGAAGAATATACGAAAAACAAAAAATTAGCGAATGATCCTCGTATTACAAGTGCAGGAAAATTTTTGCGTGAAAAGAGTTTGGATGAATTTCCACAATTCATTAACGTATTACTTGGTCAGATGTCTTTGATAGGTCCTCGACCTTACTTGCCACGTGAAAAAGAAGATATGGGACAATATTATGATGATGTTGTCGCATGTAAGCCTGGTATTACAGGTATGTGGCAAAGTCATGGTCGTAGTGATGTGGACTTTGACCACCGCTTAGTTTTAGATGAATATTATTTTCGCAACTGGTCATTCTGGTTGGATGTAACATTATTATTTAAAACAGTTAAGCAAGTTCTTTATGGAAGAGGGGCTGTATAAGCATGAAAGAACAAAACAAATTTGTAAAAGTATTAAGTATTCTATTATCTATTCTGTTAGTTGTAGCATCATTTTATCTTTTATATCAATTGATTAAAATTAATGTTTTACCAACGAAGTTATTATTTTTAATTACTATTATATTTGTATTGTTAGATGCCATATTTGTGTTACTACTATGTTATTTTTCGAAAGGTATAGCTTCAAAGATAATTTGTATTGTATTGACATTCGTACTTGTATTTGGTTCATGTGTGGGTGGATATTATATTTCTAAAACAGGAAGCTTATTGACAAACATTACGAATGTAACGAAACATGCAAAAAATACGGTTAGTGTAATAGTTAAACAATCAAGTGATATAAAGAATAAATCACAATTAAATGGTTTATCAGTTGGTACATTGCGTACGATTGGTACTCAAGGATCATCTAAAGTTTTAACAGAATTAAGTAAAGATGGTATTGTAATGAATCAAAGTGAATATGATAGTTTAAGTGCTATGTTAGAAGCTTTCTATAATGGAGAAGTGGATTCAATTATTATTAATGAATCGAGTCGTAGTCAAATCTTAGATATGGAAAGCTATGCGGATTTTGATAATAATACAAGAGTTGTTTATCAAACTTCTTATAAAGTAGAAAATACAGACAAGGCAAATGCGGTAAGTGATATTACATCAAAGCCATTTAATGTATTAATTTCAGGATCGGATACGCGTGGTGGATTTGATGAAAATGGTCGTAGTGATGTGATTATGGTAGCTACTATCAATCCTAAGACAAGCACGATATTATTAACTTCTGTACCTCGCGACTTTTATGTAACAACCACTTGTGATGCGGCAGATGGTTGTATGCAAGGCGCATTAGACAAAATTACACATACGGGTATTCATGGTACAAATACGACAAAAAGAACAGTTGAACAATTGTTAGGGATTGAAATCAACTATACATTTAAAGTTGGATTTGATGCGGTAACTGAACTTGTAGATGCAGTTGGTGGAGTCGATGTAACTGTTGCTCCTGGATATGCGGTTAATAACTTTAATGCATTATCAGGCTTTAGTGTTCATGAAGGGGTAAACCATTTAAATGGAGAACAAGCTCTTGCGTTTGCGCGTGAGCGTTATGCATACACGGAAGGAGATCGTCAGCGTACAAAGAATCAACAGTTAGTTTTGATGGGAATTGTTGATAAAATTACAAGTCCTTCCATTGTCCAAAACTATTCATCTATAATGGATGCAATGTCTAATACATTCTCAACGACAATGTCTAGTAGTGAGATTTCGGATTTAATTAAATATCAAATTAACAACAATCCAAAATGGAAGATGGAACAGTATATGGTCGATGGTACAGGTGATACATTAATGTGTGCCGAACTTGGTGATGCAGCTAGTGTCATGGTTCCAGATCAAAGTACAGTTAAGATGGCTAAGGATAAAATTAATGCGGTTTTAGCTGGAAAATCAGCGGATGATGTAAAGTAATATAATGGGGATAGGTTTGCCTATCCCTTTTTTTTGTAGTATGATAATTGGGTCTAAGGAGAGTTTAATATGCGAAAAAATAAAAAGAAACCAAATAGGGTAGGAAAGGTATTTGGAGTCATCTTTTCTATTTTATTAGTTGCTGCAACAATGTATTTGTTGTTTAATTTAGTAAAATTAAATGTTTTACCAACAAAATTATTATTTTTAGTAACAGTTGTATTTGTGCTTTTAGATTTAATTTTCATCTTATTATTGTGCTTTGCCACAAAGGGTGCTGTGTCTAAAATTATTTGTATCATCTTTACATTAGCTGTTGCGTTAGGTTCATGCATGGGTGGATACTATATATCAAAAACTGGTAATTTATTATCAAATATGACAACTGTATCTTCCAATGCAAAAACAACTGTAAGTGTAGTTGTTAAGAAATCCAGTGATTTGAAAAAGAAGAATGATTTAGCTGGACATAGTATCGGTGTACTACAAAATATTGGAACAGTGGGATCAAAAAAAGTATTAAAGGATTTAAGTAAATCTGGTATTGAAATGAACCAAACACCATATGAAAGTATGACGGATATGTTAGCTGCCTTCTATAATGGTGAAGTAGATTCAATTATCATTAATGAATCAAGCCGTGATCAAATTACAGACATCGAAGAATATGCTGAATTTGATAAGAACACTCGTGTAGTTTATCAAACAAGTTATGAAGTAGAGAATACGGATAAAGCCAATGCAGTAAGTAATATTACTACAACTCCATTTAATGTGCTAATTTCTGGTTCAGATACTCGTGGTGGATTTGATGAAAATGGACGTAGTGATGTTATTATGGTGGCTACTGTAAATCCAAAAACAAATACGATTCTATTGACTTCAATTCCTCGTGACTTTTATGTCGAAACGGCTTGTGATGCAGGTGATGGATGTCAACAGGGTGCTTTAGATAAAATTACGCATACAGGTATTCATGGTACGAATACGACTAAGCGTACTGTAGAAAAACTATTGGGTATTGAAATTAACTATACATTCAAAGTAGGTTTTGATACAGTGACTGATATTGTTGATGCAGTTGGTGGTGTTGATGTAAATGTAGAACCTGGATATGAATGCAGCAATTTCTTACATGCTCCAGGATTAAGTGTACATGCAGGTGTGAACCACTTAAATGGTGAACAAGCATTAGGATATGCTCGTGAGCGTTATGCATATAGTGAAGGGGATCGTCAGCGTACGAAGAACCAACAACAAGTTCTTATGGGAATTGTAAATAAAGTAACAAGTCCTGCAATTGTAACCAACTATGCTTCAATTATGGATAGTATGGCCAATACTTTCTCAACAACGATGTCAAATGATGAAATTACTAGTTTAATTAAATATCAATTGAACAAGAATCCTAAATGGAAAATTGAACAATCTATGGTTGATGGTACTGGAGATACACAAATGTGTGCAGAACTTGGAAATGCTGCTTATGTAATGGTTCCAGATCAAAGTACTGTCACAAAGGCAACAAATAAAATTAATGCTGTTATGGAAGGAAAATCAGCAGATAGTGTAGAGTAAGGAATAATCCCTTACTCTTTTTTACATTATAGGTCTATAATCTAAATGTGAGGTGTTGTTAAAATGGAAACGTCTGATTATATACAAAATAGAATCAATACAAATATTCGTCACTATGAAGAATTAAGCAAGAAGTATCATAGATGTCATATTGGATTTATGATTGCATGTTTTAGTTGTTTTATTGGTGTAGTGATACTTGATGTAGTTTATTTAATTGTACCTGTTGTTTGGTTGATACTAGCTTCATGTGTATTGGTATTAGCTGGTCTATTCTTATTATTCTTTAACGTATTAAATGACTATTCTTCTAAGTCTTTAGAATATAAGTATAAAGCAAATCTATTGTGTTATGAGAAGAATTTATATCTGGCTAAACAGAGTGGCTTTAAAGGTTTTGCGTTTCGCTGCGAAAGATTTATGTAGTTATTACTAACAATTCTTATAAAACATTATGGATTCAATTTTCTTAAAATATAATACAACGCACAAAGTCTTGTAAGTGGCTCTGATTCATGGATTAGGTGGATCTCAGTCGTGGATAGAGTGGCTCTAAGTGCATGGAATACTCAGGAATTGAACCTCCTTTCTACTATAGATTGACTGTAATGGAAGGAGGTCTTTTTGTGTGCAGATTTGCCAATTGTAAGGGATTTATTATATAATATGAAATTGTGAGCTATATAAGAGTTTATAGGAGATTATTATTATGCCTAAAAAGGATGTTAAACTTTCACAGAATGTGAATAGTAATAGTAAAAGAAAAAAGAAGAAAAATAAACGACCAATCAGCAAGTTCATGACTATATTCATGATTGTTAGTTTGGCTTTATTGATTTTTCAAATCATAAAATTAAATCTATTACCAGCTAAATTAATCATATTGGTTTCAGTTGTTTTGATTCTTTTAGCTTTAATTATATTATTAATACTACATTTTAAAGCAAAGGGTTTTATTTCAAGATTGTTGATGGGTTTAGTTGCTTTATGCATGTGTATAGGTTTAGCTTATGGAAATTATTTTGTTTATAAAGCGGATAGTACGTTTGATGTAGTTACTAGTCTTGCGGATAGTAAGGCAACTACGACTTCAATTGTTGTATTAAAAGCTTCTTCAATCAACAAAGAAGCAGAGTTAAAGGGCAAGACTATTGGTACAATTGTGAAAATGGATGAAGAAGCTACTGAACGTATGTTGAAGGATTTGGATTCTGACAATGTTAAATATAAGACAAAAGATTATTCTACATTAGATGATATGATGGAATCTTTTTATGATGGTAAAGTTGATGCGATTTGTTTAAATGAAAAGTATCGTGATATTCTTCATGAAAGTGAAGCTTATTTTAACTTCCAAACGGATTCTCGTACAGTTCATCAGAATGTTCATTATACAAAAGTAGAGAAGAATGACAATCCAAGTGATCCTGTTAGTGATATTTCAAAAGATGGTTTTACAATTCTTGTAAGTGGCAATGATTCATATGGTACTTTACAAGATTCAAATACGAGAAGTGATGCCAACTTACTACTAACAGTAAACCCTAAAACAGGAACCATTTTAATGACGAGTATTCCTCGTGATTATTATGTTGAACTTGTGTGTCCATCAGATGATGATGAATTGGCTTGTCCAGAAGGTAGTTATGATAAATTAACACACTCTGGTTTAATGGGTGTTAAGAGTACGGAAGAAACGATTGAAAAGGCTTTAGGTATTAAAATTAATTATAATGTGCGTATTAATTTCTCAAGTGTTGTTAATTTAGTAGATGCCTTAGATGGAATTGATTTGGATGTTAAAAAGGGTGAAGAAGTCGATGTTTTCTATACAAATAGTCAACCTGGATTAAGTGTTGGTAAACATCATGTGGATGGTGAAACTGCACTTGCCTTTGCTCGTGAAAGACATGCGTATGCAGATGGTGATAACCAACGTGTTCGTAACCAACAAAAGGTATTTAAAGCTATCTTTAAACGTATTATTTCTCCAAAGATGATCACAAACTATGGTAAGTTTATGGATGCGATTGCAGTTGCATTTGATACAAACTTATCTGGCGATGAAATCAGTAAGTTTGTAAAATATGAATTGGATAATATGCTAAACTGGAAAATTGAATCTTATGCAATTGTTGCAGAACCGGATTATCAATTCTGCTATCAATCTCAATCTTATGCTTCAGTAGTTGCACAAAATGATGTAATGAATGAAGTGGCTAAAAAGAAGATTCAGGCGGTATTAAAAGGAAAGAGTTCTACAACAGTAAAAGATCCTTCTGGCTATTCGCAAACTGCTAGTGAAGATAATGCGGTCGGTAATACAGAAGAATTAGAGAACATGGGAATTCTTAATTCATCTGGTAATTATTCTACTGAAGACGAAGAAGATTATAACTATGATTATGATCAAAGTTATGATGATACTGAATACTACAATCCAGATGAAAACTATATAGATGAAGACTATAACGATTATGGTTATTAATAAAATTATTTAATGGATATTTGGCCTTTTCAAATATCCTTTTTTGAATTTTAAAAATGATTGTTATTGCATACTGAGTACTTAATAGTCTAAAAAATTGTTTTGTTTTATAATAAAAAGTAAATAGGGGAGTTAGTATATGTTAAAGGGCAGAAATATTGGTATAGATTTATTAAAGATTGTTTCAATGGTAATGATTGTAACATTACATATGCTTGGACATGGAAGGATACTTGAAAGTCTTCCATTAATGTCTCATGTTTATCAAACGGCGTGGTTATTAGAAATACTTTGCTATGGCGCTGTGAATTGTTATGCATTAGTGAGTGGCTTTTTATTGGCGCATTGTCGTGCTAATAAGCTGTTTGAATTATGGCTTCAGGTATTATTTTATAGTGTAATCATTACTGTTTTTATGAGCCTAACTTTTATGAGAGGAACATTGCCAAAAGAAGAATGGATATATGCATTCTTTCCAATAGTTTTACAAAATAATTGGTATATTTCTGCATACTTTGGCATGATGTGCTTTATTCCATTTTTGAATTTAGGAATTGAAAAAATTGATAAATTATTCTTCCAAAAAATATTAAAAGGAATATTCTTTATGTATATTCTTTTACCAGTGATTGTAAAGTGCCTGTTACGTGCAAATATTAACATTGATCCAATTACCTTTATTCAAGGCTATTCAGCAATATGGCTTTGTGTATTGTATTTATTTGGAGCTTATATAAGAAAATATGTAGATTATAAGAACATAGGTAAAAAGAAAAGCTTTTTATGTTTTATACTAATGTCAGCATTAAATTTTATAAGTAAAATGATTATGGAACAAACAGGCCATTTTCCATTTGCAAATGTTTTAGTAGATTATACATCTCCGACTGTTTTTATAGGAAGTCTTGCACTATTATTATTTTTCGCAAATGTTGAAATCAACAATATAAAACTAAAGAATATCATTATCACTTTATCAAATGCCACTTTAGGAGTTTATCTATTACACGATAATTATATGATTCGAAATACAATCGTATCTCGCTTGTTTACGTATGAATTACATCATGCTGCATATAAAACAGCGTTGTTAAAATTGATTGTTGTTGTTATATCTGTATATCTAATTTGTAGTTTTATTGATTTACTACGAGGTAAATTTTTTGATATTATAAAAGAACTTATAACAAAAGTAAAAAATACTAATAAAGAATAATTTAAAAAATGTAATTTTCTAGGGATTTTATATCTATTTTCTTAAGTTTTCCTTAAGTAGTTGAGTTAAGAAGGCATTCATTTTATAATTGAATCAATTGAGAGCTAACTATATAAAATTCAAGTATTATTTATGAAAAAGTTTGAAAATATAA
>NZ_QSPK01000089.1 GCF_003436425.1 Eubacterium sp. TM05-53 | reverse complement strand
TCACAAAATAATACTTTATTTAAAGATATGTCTATGGCCAAAATTGTTTACTGTTAGAATGTTTTAAAGATGAACCCTTTAAGATCAACTTTGCGATTGGATTTATTGTGGCCTTTATTGGAATCTTCTTTATTAGCTTCAATGGCAAACAAATGCACCTATCGCCAAAAGGAGACATTCTTACAATAGTAGCAGCCATGATGTGGGCTATTTATAGTGTTGTATTAAAGAAAGTCAATGAGTTAGGACATACTTCCATTCAAAATACGAAACGAATCTTTGCGTGGGGACTCTTCTTTATGGCTTTAAGCCTTCCCTTTCTAGGATTTGATGTATCCATGAATGAGATTCTAATCCCAGTCAATCTATTAAATCTGCTTTTCTGAGGTGTAATAGCTTGCGCAGGATGTTTTGTGATATGGAACTATTCTTGTTCTATATTAGGAAGTGTAAGAACCAATCAATATGTATATTTAAATCCCATTGCCACAATTATATTTTCGGCAATTATCCTACACGAAAGAATCACACCATTTATAGTTCTTGGAACCATATTAACTCTATCTGGATTGA
This sequence comes from Eubacterium sp. TM05-53, assembly GCF_003436425.1. Taxonomy (GTDB): domain Bacteria; phylum Bacillota_I; class Bacilli_A; order Erysipelotrichales; family Erysipelotrichaceae; genus Holdemanella. The sequence goes on along the minus strand of NZ_QSPK01000089.1, from coordinate 6,609 downwards.
TTATTTCAGAATACAAGAAGAAAGAATCTTAACCGACTCTTTCTTTTATTTTAGACAAGATTGATTCAGCTACTTTTAAATCACTTAAATACTTATCACTATTAAATAATACCTTTTCATTCGATACATATATTGGTAAAACTGTATCATCCTTTAAAGTCACTTTTATTCCCACATACATCATAGGCTCTACTGCACCCGCCATAAATGTGGTTCCACCAAGTATGGTATGAGTAAATGGCTTTGTTTTCCCTTTAAAATTGGCATCTTCATTTTGAATCGAACACTTTAAAATATCTGAATACAAACATCTTTTACCATCCACCTCTAAATATTCATCCTTAAATTTCACACACATTTTTCATCACCTCTTTTATCTTTTCTGCAACCTTACGATCTTGAATATATTGATTCGTATTGACCATCGTCTTTTCTTTTGAAACATAAATAGCCAAAATCGTTCCATCCTTTAATACAATCTTAACTCCAACAAATAAATATGGATCTTGTAGAATCCCAGATGGTAATGGTCCTGAAGGAAGTATAGCCGTAAAGGGAACACCTTTTCCTTTATACTTAGCTTTTTCATTTAAGACTGAAACACGAACTACATCACTATACGAATATCTACCGGATGGAATAGTAAATTGTTTATTTATATCATCAAATTTAATATATTCATCGATATTCATGGTTGAACCTCCACATTATTAAGCAACCAATAATCAAAATAATGCCACTCACAATTAAACTTATATTTTTAGATAAGTAATAATAAGCCATACGATTACACAACCAAATTAAAAGTATGATTATACAATTAATAATTACCCTTTTATCCATACCCTATCTCCTTAACTACATATTAGTCATTTAGCTATTTAGAATCAAATGTATTGTCCAAATAGGTCATTTAAAAGGAAAAAAAGTAAGGTCTTGCCTTACTCAAATCTTTGGTTGGTATCGCATATCCGATACATTATATACAGTGATAAATGCCTTTGAATCCAGCGTGTTAATGAATTTCATTAACTTTTGATATTCCACTTTATCTACAATTGTGATGATTTCATGACGCTTTTCCATATTGTATGCACCATAAGCTTCATACACGGTTGCTACACTATGTAGTTCATGAATGATAAATTCACGAAGTTCTTTTTCTTTTGGAGTGATGATACATACTCTTCGTTTAATATTATGATCAAAGATAAAATGATCTAGAACAATGCCATTAAAATAAGTACCTAAAATACTTAACACAACCGTCTTCTTATCATAAACAAGAGCGGCTGATAAGGCAACACACATACCCGATAATGACATAGCTTTACCTAATTCCATATGCAGATATTTATTCATGATCTTAGCGACAATATCAAGACCTCCTGATGAAGCATTTCGATTAAATAATATGCTTAATCCTACACTTACCACAAGAATGTAGCACAATACATCCAATTCCTGACTGTTGGTAAACGATTCAAAATTAGGAAAAATAATTTCAAATAGGGCAAGAAATATAGGTAACATAATACTTGTATAGATTGTTTTTATGCCAAATTCTTTGCCACAAGTCAAAAAGCCAACAATCAATAAAACAACATTTAAAATCATGGTGATGGCAGATAATGGTAAAGGTATAAAATTAGATAGTATAATACCCAATCCTGAAATACTACTAACAGAAGTATGACTTGGAACTAGAAAAAAATAGACGGCTGCACCAATAATTCCAACCGCAACTGTTAAGATTAGAGTTTCCTTTATGATATTTGTATAATTGTATTGTTTATTCATCGTAATTGTCTCCTAGTCATTCATTGTGTCTTTATTTTATCAAATAAATCTATCTTGATACACACTAAAAATGGAACTCCTTGCTAAAGTTCCATTTCTGTGTATGTATACGAATCATATTCCAAATTCTTTTGCGAGTATTGCATCCACTTCGTCTGCAGAATAGACATTTCCTTCTTTTATGGAATCAATTCCCTTTTGAAGTTCTGTATCTAACTGTTTTTTTGTCAATTGATCAACAGATAATGGTTCAGAAGATGCTAGTTTTAATTCTAATGACATAATACTTGAAATTAACACTCTATTGCGACTTTAATTACACCATCTCTTTTATTTTCAAATAAATCATACCCTTGCGCAATTTTACTAAGAGGATACGTATGTGTAATCAAAGGTTCTGTATTGATCTTACCTTCCGCAATCAATTGTAAAGTTTTTTCACAATCACAACCATCAACACCACCTGTTTTGAATGTTAGGTTTTTTCCATACATGTCTGGAAGTGGTAAAACTTGTGGTTCATCATATAATGCAACTATTGTCACAATCGCATTTGGTCTTGCGCATTGCCATGCAAGTTGAAAAGCAGATGGTACACCCGCAACTTCAAGAACAACATCTGCACCACCATGATCACTATTTTCTAGCACAAATTTTTTGCATTCTTCTGGAGTGACTGTCAAAACTTCTGGATAATGTTCATGGATAAAATCTATGCGATGTTCATCTTTTTCACACATGATTATTCTTTTTGGGTTTTTAAGCATGACACATAGTAAAGTACAAATACCTGTAGGACCTGCTCCAATAATCAATACCGTATCCTCTTCTTTGATTTCAGAAATACGTGTTGCCCAATATCCTGTAGCCAATACGTCCCCTACAAACAAAGCTTGTCGATCACTAACTTGTTCAGGAATCTTATTTAATCCTTGATCTGCAAAAGGTACACGCACATATTCAGCTTGTCCACCATCAATACGACATCCAAGAGCCCATCCTCCATTTTCATCTGTACAATTATTTACATAGCCATTCTTGCAGAAAAAACATTCTCCACAAAATGTTTCCACATTCACAGTTACACGATCTCCAGGTTTTACATGCGTTACTTTATTGCCTACTGCTTCTACAATACCAACCATTTCATGACCCACAGTAATACCAGGCACTGCACGAGGAACACTTCCATGTTTAATATGTAGATCACTTGAACAAATGCTCGCAAGTGTCACTTTAACAATCGCATCCCTTTCATGAAGAAGTACCGGTTTTGGTTTCTCTATCAACGCAAATTTCCCTTTTTCTAAATAAGTATATGTCAACATACTTTTTACTCCTTTTTGCCACTAAACGCAATCTATACATCCTCTACTTATATGTCTTAATGAATGAATGCTTACCATGATTGGATTCATAGACACGAATCTCACAATTGTTTGGCTTTGGTCTCCATTTAATACCATTTTTACGATCTTCTAAATAACCACATAAAGAACGGATGATTCCACCATGACATACGATCAACACATTCTCATAGTTCTTTGTTTCTAATTCTTTTAAGAATGATTGGCTTCGTTTGATCATGCTTTCTACAGATTCTACAGATTTAGGAGCCGGAAGCACTTCAGGAAATGCCCAATAGGAAGTCATTTTCAATCCCAATTTAAAGTAGTTTCTCAATTCATAATCACCAAAATCCACTTCAATAATACGCGAATCGATCTTTACATCTTTTTTATCCACATCACCAATAATAGCTGCAGTTTGAATTGCTCTTTGTAGTGGGCTTGCATATACGGCATCAAAGTGAATATCACCAATCTTTTTACGCGCTTCTTTAGCTTGTTGAATTCCTGTTTCATTTAAAGGCTCATCTGTAAGTCCCTGCATTAATTTTTGTTTATTTAAAGCCGTTTGGCCATGTCTAGTAATCCAAATCTTCATTCATTAATCCTCAATCAAAGTCTCTACGAGCGTATAGAACTTTTCCAATAACCTTTACCGGCAATTCCGCTACTTCTTCAGGCGTAAAAACCTTAGTGTCAATCTTAGGATTGGCAGCCTCTAAAATCATTAAACCCTTTTTATATAAAACACGCTTTAATGTAGCTTCCTCACCCACAAGTACGATTGCGATACTTCCAGATTCTACTTCATTTGTCTGTTTCACAAAGACAAGATCACCCTCATAGATATGGGCATTGACCATAGAATCTCCACGCACGCGTAAAAAGTAATCACCTTTTTTACCATCATGACGATTTAACTCAATATACCCCTCAATATCTTCCATTGGAAAACCATCATATCCCGCTTTTACACTGCCCACGATAGGTTTGATTCTTTCTTCTTCATCCAAAATACTTTTGACATCACAATCCAACATGTCCGATAATTTCTTTAGTGTGTTCGCTTTTAAATGCGTACTTTCACCCTTTAACCAACGAAAATATGTGGCACGACCAATTCCTATCCTTTTAGCCGCCTCATCATGTTTAATATTATTTTCAATCTCATATTGTAGTAATAATTGTCTTAACTGCATAGTTACACCACCTTTACTTATATAGTATCAAAATTTAAATAAAATACCAGTGAAAATTTATAAACTTTTTAAGAAAGTCTCAAATCTATCTTGAATTTTTATTTACTTTTAACTATGATTTAATACGAACGATATGGGGTGTGGAGGTATTTATGCAAAAAACATATTTATGTATTGATTTAAAATCCTTTTATGCATCCGTAGAATGCGTGGAACTTGGCCTTGACCCTTTCAAAGTCAACCTTGTGGTGGCAGATCCTACTCGAGGTGGTGGTGCCATCACTCTAGCTGCAACACCCGCCATAAAAAAATTAGGCGTACCTAGTCGTGGCCGTATCTTTGAGATTGATCCGTCTATTGAATATATGATTGCGCCACCTAGAATGCATTTGTATATGGAATATAGCTGCAAAGTCTATAAAGTCTTCTTAGAATTTATTGCCAAAGAAGACATTCATGTCTATTCCATTGATGAATCTTTTTTAGATATCACAAGCTATTTAAAACTCTATCAAGTCACTGCCAAAGAACTCGCCAAAAAAATGTTAGATCGTATCTATGAAAAGACCGGTCTTACGGCGACTGTTGGCATTGGAACCAATTTATATTTAGCTAAGATTGCGATGGATATATCCGCCAAACACAATGCCGATCGCATGGCTTATTTAAATGAAGACTTATATCGCCAAGCCTTGTGGCACCATACACCTATGACCGATTTTTGGATGCTTGGAAATGGAACCGAACGAAGATTACACAAATTAGGCATTTATGACATGTATGACTTGTGCCAATTCCCGATTGAAATATTATATAAAGAATTTGGTGTCAACGCCGAATATATCATTGATCATGCCTGGGGTAAAGAACCTACGACCATTCAAGACATTAAAAATTATAAATCGAAACAACATTCTATATCCAATTCACAAATTCTTTTTGATGATTATTCCTATCAAAATGCCTTTGTGGTCATGAAAGAAATGGTGGATCAAAATGTATTGACATTAACTGAAAAACATTTGGTGACAAGACAAATCTCATTAATGATTGGCTACTCCAAGGATTGTATCAAACCAAGCTGCGGCTCATGTAAGATTACGAATTGTACAAACTCTTATTCCATCTTATTAGAAGAATTTAAACGACTCTATATCCGCATTGTGAATCCCAATTATCCCATTCGCCAAATTGCGATTAGTTTTCAAGATGTGAAAGATGAATATTATTATGAGAACTACGATTTATTTACCGATGTAGAAAAAGTAGAACGAGAAAAGAAACTACAAGAAACCTTAGTTCAAATCAAGCATCGCTATGGCAAGAATGCCATCTTAAAAGGAATGAATGCCTTAGACTGTGCAACTGCTAAGAAAAGAAATACCCTTATTGGTGGCCATAACGCATATTAGAGGAGTTTATTCACTCCTCTAATTTTTTAAAATTCGTAACATACACTGAAGGCAGGACACATCTCTTCGATTTGATCACGATTAATTCCGTATTTTATGGCCAATTGTTCCCAATTATTTTTGACAATCGTTAATATTTCATTTGCATAAGCTTCAGCATCAAGCTCTGTTATATCATAAAAGCAAGCTGACGAAATAGCCAAATCAATCGAAATACTATTATCATAGGCGTCAACATTCAAGGAGAGCATATCTCCATAAGGAACTGGATTCACATCGTAAAGTGGAGATAATTTCCACCCTTTGTCATTTAAGATAAATCCATGATTTCTTAAATGATCATCTGTATTAGATACAGCCATACTAAAAATAATGCGTTTAAAAAGCTCAATTAAGTCATCTTTTGGACTAGCACCATAGGCTTTAATAAAATCAACTATATCTACATAGCTTGAACCATCGTCCGATGAAGCTCCATCATTTTTTCCTAGCATTGTCATAGCCGAAGCAAAGTGTATTCTTTTTTCTCCATCTCGATCAAATCGTTTAACAAGAAATGTACTACCATCCTTAGAAAACTTTTCAACTTTTGATTCAGGTACATTTAGACCACATAATTTTGCCAAATCATGAACTACTTTCTTCCATGCCCCGACATTATACTCATCATTTTTTGATGGAAATTTTGCAATCCACAAATTACCCTGTTCATCTTCAACAGTGGCTTTTGGCCTTGCTCCACCCAAAGAAGAACCAGGTTTTAATAATTGCTTAAGCCATTTATCATTTAAATAATTTCTAACAGTAAACAATTTTGGCCATAGACATATCTTTAAATAAAGTATTATT
>NZ_QSPK01000088.1 GCF_003436425.1 Eubacterium sp. TM05-53 | reverse complement strand
TCATAAAACGGATACACTACTTTCATTTTGTCAACCACACGATTGTAGATTAATAGATTTAAAATTATTTTATGTAAACGCTTGCAATATGATTTAAGAACTGGTATACTTTGATTGTACAAATGGTACGTAATTACATACCACTCACAAGCGGGCATAGTTGAGTGGTATAGAGAAGAGGATGTATTGATGAAAAGATTTATTTTGGCAACACATGCTTACATGTCTAAGGGAATTAAATCTTCACTTGAATTGATTCTTGGAAAACAAGAAAATTTATCTGTATATTGTGCATATGCTGAGGGCGAACCTTTCTTTAAGCCTTTGGTGATTCAAGAAGTTGAAGATCATCCTGAAGATGAATTTGTAATTATGACAGATTTATTTGGTGGTAGTGTTAACAATGAATTGTTAGAACTTACTACGAGAGGAAATGTTCATGTAGTAACAGGAACAAACTTGATCTTGGCAATGTCTATCCTATTGACTTGTCCAGAAAGTGATGATGTCGCAGCTACAATTCGTAATTGTGTTGAAGATGCTAAAACAGGTATCGTTTATTGCAACGATATGGAAATAGACTCAGATTTAGATGAGTTATAGAGAGGAGAGAGAAGAATGATTAAATTACTTCGTATTGATCACCGTTTATTGCATGGTCAAGTAGCTTTTAGCTGGTGTAAACAAATTGGTACAGATTGTATCTTATTAGCTTGTGACACTTTGTTGAATGACAAATTGCGTATGTCAGCAATCAAAATGGCTAAACCTAGTGGCGTAAAGGTTGTAGCTAAAACAGTTGATGATTCGATTGAAGCAATCAAATCTGGTGTTACAGATAAATACAATTTGTTTATTGTAGTTGAAAGTGTTGAAGATGCGAATAAGCTTGCTAGAGCATTGGAAATTAAAGAAATCAATCTTGGTGGTACAAAACCTAGAGATGATCGTCACATGATTTCTAAGGCTGTTTATGTAAGTGAAGACGATGAAAAAATATTGAAAGACTTAATGGACGATGGATTTGAAGTGTTTACACAGATGGTTCCATCAGACAAACGAGTTGACACAAGAGATTTATTGAAATAACAATTTTTTAGAGGAGAAGAAGATGTTAGTAAAGACTTTATTTATTTTCTTGATCACGTTCTTTGCGTGTTCAGAATTCTTGTTGGGTACATCTTTAATTCAAAGACCGATTATTTTAGCACCACTTGTTGGTTTAGTATTTGGTCAGTTAGAATTAGGAATCGTTATGGGTGCTACCCTTGAGTTGGCGTTTATTGGTGCAGTTTCAATTGGTGCGTACATACCTCCTGATATGATTTCAGGAACTATCTTAGGTACAGCTTTGGCAATTCAAGCTGGAACAGGACCAGAGACAGCATTGGCATTAGGTTTACCAATTTCTACAGTTATGTTGGCTTTGAACTCAGTTGTTGGATCTCCAATCATGTTGGCATTCACTCACATGATGGATAAGGATATCGAAGAGGGAAATGTTGCGAAATTTAAATTCCACTATTTCTTCGGTGGTTATTGCTCATTCGCAGCACGTTTAATTGTAATTCCATGTGCATTCTATTTTGGAAGTGACGCAGTCGTTGGTTTATTAAGTCAAATTCCAGAATGGCTACAAACAGGTATCAATATTTCTGGTGGTGTAATTCCAGCATTAGGATTTGCGATGTTAGCACAGATGATTTGGGACAAAAAGATTGCTCCATTCTTCTTCATTGGTTTCTTCGCAGTTCAATATTTAGGATTAAATACAACAGCTATCGCAATTTTCACATTGGCTTATGTAGTCTTAATGTTCTTTAAAGAAAAAGATTCAAAGGGCAAAGTTGCAGTTGTTGAGGAAGGAGATGGCTTAGATGAGTTCTAATTATGAATATAAAGGCGTCATTACTGAAAAGGAATTGAAACAAGTATTCTTCGGCGCTATTTCAATGGAGCATACGTGGAACTATGAACGTATGATGAATGATGGATATCTTTATGCGATGCTTCCAGCATTGAAAAAGATTTATCCAGATCCAGAAGATTTTAAAGAAGCATGTAAACGTCACTTAGAGTTCTTCAATACAACTCCACACGTTATCACATTGCCATTGGGTATTTCTGTTGCGATGGAAGAAAAGCGTGCTCAGGATATGGAAAACTTTGATACTGCCTCAATTTCAAACGTTAAGACAGCTATCATGGGTCCATTAGCTGGTATTGGTGATAGTTTCTTCTGGGGAACATTAAGAATTTTAGCTACTGGTGTTGGTACTTCATTAGCTTTACAAGGAAACATTTTAGGACCAATCTTATTCTTATTGATCTTCAATGTGCCTGCATTCATAATGCGTTACTTATTAGTATTTGCAGGTTACAAATTTGGATCAGATTTCATTACTTCTGCAGAAGAATCCGGTGTTATGGACTTGATTAGTAAAGCTGCAAGTATCTTAGGTTTAACAGTTGCGGGTGCTATGACTGCAGAAATGGTTTATTTAACAGTTCCAGTTGCGATTGGTAGTGGTGAATCTGCTACTACAGTTCAGTCAATTATTGATGGAATTATCCCAGGATTATTACCATTGTTATTAACTGGATTTGTATATATGTTGTTAAATAAAAAAGCTAAACCGCTTGCGATTATGTTTGCGATGATGGCAATCTGTGTTGTTTGTGCATACTTTGGAATTTTGGCATAATTAAACATAATATGTTGAGGGTTGAAAACTTTTTCAACCCTTTAATTTTTGGTTATAAAAAATGGTATAATACCTCATGGATGAGGGAGGAGGTTAATTTACTTATGAAAGCTATCACAAGAGATATTTATATAGCGGATGAAATTCGTTATAAAATTGAAATAGGTGAATTTAAACCTCATGACAAATTACCTAGCGAAAGACAGTTTTGTGAAATATTTGATTGTCAGCGTGCTACTGTGCGCTTGGCGTTAGAGAGCTTGCTCGATGAGGGTTGGATTTATTGTATTGAGAGATCGGGTTATTTTGTATCTGAACCACGTATTATGGAAACACTGAATGTTGTTTCGAGTATGAGTGGTCGAATTGAAACTTTGGGTAGAAAAATGCATCGCAAGGTGATTTTTCTAAGAGTGAAAGATAGTAATAAAAAATTAATTAAAAAAATGGGCGTGTCTTTAGGGACAAAATTAATTGAGTTTGAAAGAGTTCGATATTTGGATGAAGAGGCTATTTCGTTGGAAACAGCTTATTTTGAAGTCGAACAATTTCCGGGATTATTAGATAAAGATCTAGAGAATCATTCATTATTTTCTGTTTTGGAAAAGGATTATAATGTGAAGTTTACACATGGGGAGCAGGAGATTCTTGTAGTAAATGCCAATCCAACTGAAAGTAAATATTTGGGCGTTGAAGAGAACAGTCCATTAGTATTAAGACGAGGTCTTTTGTATACAGACGACAATCAATATAAGAGTTATCATGAGTCTGTGATGCGAATGAACCGCTTTGTCTATGCAGATGAGGAGAGTTGATCTATGGATGTGCGTATACCTTTATATTTACAATTAAAAAATACTTTATTGAATCGTATCGACAATGGGGAATTATTGCCAGGCGAGCGCTTGGAGTCTGAAAGAGATTTGTCTGAAAAATATGGCGTGAATCGTCAGACTGTGCGTTCAGCACTTAATGTTTTGATTGAGGATGGCATATTAGTGAAGGTTCCTTATAAAGGAACGTTTGTGGCGCAACAAATTGTGAAACCTTCTTGGGGAACATATGATGATGCCAATGATCATCGTGGCTTTTCAAGTTTTTTAAAGGCACAGGGATATTCAATCAGCAGTAAGGTTCTTGTGTCTGAAAAAATCGAGCCGACAACTTCAATTCGTGCACGATTAAAACTTGAAGAAGGCGAGGACGTATATTGTTTGGAGCGTGTTCGTTACTACAATGATGAGCCTTTCTCATTAGAAATCGCATATATCCCATATAAGTATGTAGAGGGTATTGAAGAATATGATTTTTCAAAAGTGTCACTATATGATTTTATGGCCACAAAAGGACATGATCCATACAACTTTGATCGTTCATTGATTGTGCAATTTCCGGATGAGCGTGTTTCAAAGCTTTTGGGCAATATGAAAGAGCCTGTCTATCGGTTTCAATATATTGGGTATGATCAAGAAAATAACGTCGTTGAATATACGCATAGTTACATTCGCAGTGACAAATCAACATATCGATTTAGAATATAATCTCACTGAGGAAAGAAAATGGAACAATTAGAAACAATGGAATATTATATTTTGCAGACGCAGGATATATTAAATTCGGTATATAAAAATAAAGAACAGACAGATAAATTGGCGCAGGTTTATGTGGATGGAAACTACAAGAACATTAAGATCATAGCTTCTGGTTCGAGTGGAAATGGGTCTTGGTGTGCTAAATATATTATGGAAAAATATTTAGATGTGGATGTCACAATTATTTCTCCATATACATTCGCATACTATCCAAGATTATCTGAAGACGACTTTGTGTTTGTCGTATCACAGAGTGGATATAGCAAAAATGCATTGGATGCATTGGATGTATTAAAAAAATTAAATCGTAAAACAATCGCATTAACAGGGGATTTAAATAGTGATATTAAAGATCATGCGGAAGTTGTGATTGGGTATGTGGATGAAGAAAAAGAAGGGTATGTTACTAAGGGAGTAACAACACTAGCCTTATTCTTAATAAAACTTGCGTTTGCGATTCTAGAAAAGCAAGGTAAAGAAGTCGATACAAAATGGTTGGATGACTATTGTGAAAGCTATGCTTCGATTCAAAAGGAAAACTTTATTCGTGAAGAAGCTTTCTTAGAAAAGTTCAGAAAGAACTTGTTGTCTATGGAAAATATGTATGCGGCTGGTTGCGGCCCTGCTGAAGGTGTAGCGAAAGAGGCAGCACTAAAGATTGGGGAAACAGTGAAGGTTGTTTCTTGTGCATATGAATTAGAAGAGTATATTCATGGACCAAACTTGCAATTGTCTCCAAAACATAATGTATTTATTATTGATGCACAAGATGAAACGTCAGATCGTTCTTATCAGATTTATAGAGCTTCTAAAACCGTTTCGGATCGCGTGTATTACATCACAAACAAAGAATACGAGGATGATCATGTACTAACATTACTAAATCCTTGTGCAGATACTGTATCTTTAACGTATCTTCAAGTATTCCAATTATTTGCATACAGAATTAGTAAAGAGTTAAGATCTATTCCTAAACATCCATTATTTGAGGAATTTAAAAAGATCGTGAATTCGAAAACAATCACATACGAAGATTAGTATAGTAGCCTTTCGACTTATCGGAAGGCTTTTGTCTTATGCACAAGACAAAAATATATGAATATTGTCTTGTAGATAAGACAAAAAAGTATTAATATTGTCTTGTAAGTAAGACAATATCTACATATGATAAGGTGAAGGAGGTTGATACATATGAATCGAGATATTTTAAAACAGATAATAATCGATCAAAAGGAAATGTATCTTGATAATCCTATAATTTCTAGAAATTATGATTTAGAAGATAATGTGAATTATTGTTTTGTGGGGATTCGAAGAACGGGTAAATCGTATATGATGTATCAACAGATTCACAAATTAATGAATGATGGAATTCCATTGTCCCAAATTATATATGTTAACTTTGAGGATGAGCGTCTATTGGAAATTGGTGTAGATGATTTAAATACACTATTAGAGATTGGTATTGAATTTTCTGGTTCGAATGGAAAACCATACTTATTTTTAGATGAAATTCAGAATGTTGATGGATGGGAAAAGTTTGTTCGTAGAGTTGTGGACATGAAGTATCGAATCAATATCACAGGAAGTAATAGTAAGATGTTAAGTCGTGAAATTGCTTCTACTTTAGGTGGAAGATTCATGGTTGTGAATGTGTATCCTTATTCATTTGCAGAATATTTGAGTGCAAATCATATAGAGAATGTAATGCTTGATCAAATGAGCACAAGGCAGCGTGCTGATATAGTAAGTCAATACGATGATTATGTAACTTATGGAGCTTTTCCTGAATTGGTGGATATTAAAAATAAAAGACCGTTTTTAAATAATATTTATCAAACTGTTTATTTGCAGGATATCATCACGAGAAATAAAATTACAAATGATTTTGCGGTAAGATTAATTTTAAAGAAGATTGCGGAGTCTGTTACGAAAGCTTTATCTTTTAATCGGTTAACGAACATTGTGAAAAGTGCTGGTATTTCAATTGGAAAACAAACGGTGATCAATTATGTAGGGCATATGTTGGATTCCTATTTAATATTCTCATTACCGAATTATGCAGCAGAACTTGTGGAAAAAGAGACATCCCCTAAATACTATTTTATGGATACTGGATTACTAGGATTGATGTTGTTGGATTGTAAAACAGCTCAATTAGAGAATCTTGTTGCGGTTGAGCTAATTCGAAGATATGGATTTGAAAATGTGTATTTCTTTGAAAATAATATCGAAGTGGATTTCTATGTTCCTAATGAAAACTTAGCTATACAAGTGAGTATGCAAGTACTAGATGATGTGGATACTTTAGCACGTGAAACAAGAGCATTTGTGAAATTGAATGATTTCATTCCAAATACAAAATGTCTTCTTATCACAAACAGTGAGGAAACCACATTAAATTGTTCAGGTATTGAGATTGATGTAATACCTGCATGGAAGTGGTTGTTGGCAAACGAAAAGGAGATTGACTAATTAAATTGTCGATCTCCTTTACTGTTAAAGTCAGAACGCTCGTGACATTAGTCATGAGATGAATGACGTATGTAACTGGTTTTCAGCTGTTTCTATACGTGAATCATGTTACAATATATATGTAGAATACATCGTAAAAAAAGGAGACTTCGATATGTATACAGTACGCTTTCAATTGGAACTAAGTGGATCTGAGAAACGTTTTTTGTCGAAGTCTTTTTTCTATGCGAATCAGATGCATAATCAATTAGTTCGATATGCTACTAATCGTTTGAATGCTTTATTTCATGATAAAGAATATGTGGGTGCACGCAAAGCTTATGGAGAAGCTGAATTTTCTAAAAAGAAAGGTTCTGAACTATCAGCTTCTGAAAAGAAGAAGAAAAAAGAGTTGTCAAATATCATGTGTATTAAACAGAAAGAGTATAATCTCACGAAGACTTCTTTGTGTAAGTT
>NZ_QSPK01000087.1 GCF_003436425.1 Eubacterium sp. TM05-53 | reverse complement strand
AGAAAGGAGGAGTATATTGTAGATGACCAGTTAGATGGGTCAATTACAATATACCAGGAAGATTGAATATGTTTTGTAAAAATTGTGGGCACGAAATAAGTGATGATTCTAAGTTTTGTTCAAACTGTGGAACAAAGGTAGAAGTCGATGAAGATATTGTTGTACCTGTTGCAGTCGTGGATAAGATTGAAGAAGAAGTTAATGAATCTGAAGTTGATACAAATAAAGAAGAATCAGTTAATGAGAATGAATCAACTACACCAGTCAAAGAATGGTACTATGTATCTAACAATGATTCTAAAGGATCATTCAGTATAGATGAGATGAAGGCTAAGATTACTTCTGGTGAAATCAATGGTAGTACTCTAGTATGGAAGGCTAGCATGAAAGACTGGGAAAGACTAGAGAATACAGAATTAAATGAATTTATTTCTACATCATCTTCAAATGATTGGTATTATGTAGAGAATAATGATTCTAAAGGTCCTTTTAGTGAATCAGACATGAAGGGATTTATTGATAGTGGTGTATTAACTGGAAATAGTTTTGTATGGAAAACAGGCATGCAAGATTGGCAAAGATTAAAGAATACCGAGCTTGCAGGTAATGAAACAGTGCATGTAGAACCAAGTTTTTCATTTACTACTGGAGTTGTAAAAGAAAAGAGTATTGGACTATGTGTAGTATTAAGTCTAGTTACATGTGGGATCTATAGTATTTATTGGCTATATACAATCGCACATGACTTAAATGATTTATGTGAAAGTCAAAACCAAGAAAAAGGTGCTGAACCAGGACTTGTTGTAGTACTTAGTATTGTGACATGTGGAATCTACTTATTATACTACTTATGGAAGGCTGGCAAGATGGTATCTAGTCTTACAAGAAGTAATGGACATCATCCTAGTGACGACAGTATTGTATTAATGGTATTATCTATACTTCAATTATCTTTAGTATCCTATTGCATCCTTCAGAGTCATATTAATGGTTTCGCAAAAGACTAAATATTTAGGAATAGTTCTCATACTATTCCTTCTTTTATTATTCTATAAATGCCCATTTCAATTCATTACAGGATTGCCATGTCCAGGATGCAACATGAAAACAAGCCTGTACTATCTTCTTAAAGGAAATATTCAATTATCTTTGTATTACCATGCTCTATTAATACCCACAATCATATGTGGCATTCTATGCTTGTTAAAACCTGAGAAAAGAAAAATGATATTAATTCTATGGTGTGCACTCATGATTGTCTATTACATTTATCGTATGATTTTTTATTTTCCAAATAGTCCGATGATCTATTCAAAAAATAATTTGATTTATTTACTATTTAGACACGCATAGTGTCAATTAATGTTGTAACTTGAAATTATTAAGGAGGACATACTTATGTCAAACATTTATTTTACAGTTACAGGATTACATCATTATTATGGAGATTCATTTCTAGAAAAAGGAATGATCGTTTATTTAAAAAAAAGAAAAAGATAATGAATATGATAAAGAAGCCATTAGTGTAAACCTTCCTGGTCTAGGAAAGATTGGTTATGTTGCCAATAGTCCTTATACAGTACTTGGAGAAAGTTATAGTGCAGGAAGATTGTATGATAAGATAAGTGAAGAAGCGAGTGGTAAGGTTAAATTCATATTAGACAAAGGAGTTATTTGTGAACTTATTGAATAAAAGTTTCCTTCGTCTAATTCATGTACAAGTACAAACTGGGTTTACTTGGATGTATGGCTGGATTCAATCAATTATTTGTTGAATTTAAAGGAGCGTTAACCGGACAATTTGTTTGCCAAAAATTAAAAACGTTGCAGGTTTATAAGTTTATTACTATACAAATGATAGAGTGTCTTGTAAAATTGATTTGTGGTAGATACATAAGATTTGATTGTTCCAATAGAAGTAAAGCCAAGAGTTTAAAAACGTATTATGAAAAGTTTAAGCCAGATCCTCGCGCACGTACTTTAATGGAGGACTATAAAAAAGAAGATTGGTTAGTCAATATTCCTTTGTATATGATTGAAGAAATCGCAAATTTATAATGTACTTTTATAAAATTAAAAGTATCAGCACTAATAATTTTCTCATATCTATATTTACTGTTATTGAGTTATATGACTGAATAATAGGAAAATGCATAAAGTGTCGGTATAAATATAACAGAGAAAAAAAGTGATTTCTTTATTAATAGAGAACTCTTTGTACACTTTTGGTGAAATAGCATTAAAAATCGTTTTAACAAAAAGAACGATAGAACGTCCTTTGTATCTTTGAGAAAAATTATAGAACGAATCGGATCGAAATGTATAGGTCAATAGATAGTGATAAAATAGATAAGCTTAATTTTTTTATGCAAATTAAATAAGTGTATGATATGTATCAGTTAAAAATATTATGGAAATGAGGATGATAATGTGAAAATAGAGGTAGTGTATAAAGGTTGTGAAGAAGAGTTGCAAAATTTTATTTTTGAATATGGTGCAACAACAACTTTAGCTGATTTATTAAATGAACTAGAATTGAATCCTTTGGATGTTTATATGGATAAAGAAAACCATTTATGTCATTATACGCTAGGAGAAAATGTTTATTTAGCTGTTAAATATATTGTTGAAGATGGTATTGTAAAATGGATTGTGCCTGTTGAACAATGCACAATTGAAGAGTATTTAAATCAGTTTAATTTAACTTCAATTATATGGTATAAACCTGGTGAAATTGGAGCTTGTGGGATTGAAAGCTTTTGGAATTTTTTGATTGCTGTTATTAATGGCGCGTATACTAGAATAGATTTTATTGTGACAATGGTTGATTTTTTTAAATTAGGGAAATCTGTAACATCTTATATAAACAATAAATTTTTACATATACCAGATGCAGTTTTTCCACCTGTAGATAATGAATATGTCAACCAGTTTATTTGTGAAAAGAAGGTATGGTCAATTGATGAATTTATGTATGAATTTGATTTAGATGATAAAGAATTTGCTAGATTTTTACTTTATATAAATGGATACATATATGATGAATTAACAAATTTATATTTTTTTAGTGATGAATTACACATGCGTAATAAACGTAAATATAATGAGGCATTGCAAGAGTATTCAAATTCATTAAATAGAACGTTAGGATAAATATTGAAGGGAAAGGTAATAATATAATATTATATAAATAGTTGTGATAACGGAATGACTAAGGAAGAGAGTAAAAAAATGAAAGGAGTGTTATAATGGCAATTCATCTACAAGAATTTGATATACACCAATTTAGAGGTATTCATAAACTTGAATTAAAAGATTTGAATCATATTAATATAATAACCGGTGATAATAATACTGGAAAAACGAGTGTATTAGAGAATATTAATTTTCTTAAAGGAATTGATAGTGTTCGTAATCTTGCATATTCTACGACTCGAAGTGTAAGAGGGATGGAAAGGACTAGTTTTTCAACATTTGAAAGAGTGAATTATTTGTTTCCGGTGGATGAAGAGGAAGTTTCCAAAATTGAATATAGTTTTAAATTAGAGAATAAGACACATAGTGTTAATATTTTTAAAGAGAACTATTTTGAATTATTACCGGATAGCGAAGTGCGTAAGATGATGGGGTATAGTAATAAAGTTCGTGAATGTGATGAAATGATCGATACGGAGTTTATGCATTTAAAAATTGATTTAGATGGTAAAGAACTATTGAATGAAAAGTACTCTGAATATGATCGCTTTACTACAAATGGAAAACAGGAAACGAAATTAATTAATACCACTTTAGTCTCGTCTTTTAAACATGTTTATGATGATTTTTATTTAAGTAAAGTCTTGAATAATGTGGAATTATATCAAGAGATGTTGGGCGTATTGAAAGAATTTGATGAGGATATAATTGGTTTGAATGTGGATTCAAAAGGAAATTCAGCTTTGAGAAAAAGGTATATGATTCTTTCAAAAAATCATAAAGAAGCGATTCCTTTAGAATTGTATGGGGATGGTATGAAAAAAGCCATTTTATTAATGAGTGCAGTAATTGCATCAAAAAACGGAATTTTATTGATTGATGAGTTTGAAACTTCGATTCATACTTCAGCTATGAATAAAATATTTTCATGGATATTAAGTACAGCTGTAAAACTCAATATTCAATTGTTCATCACATCGCATAGTAAAGAGGCAATTGAAAAAGTTTTAAAGTGTGATCCAACATTGCAAGATAAAATGAATCTTTACACTTTATATAAGAAGGATGATTCTACATTAACAAGAAAATTATCTTGCTATGAAGCAATTGAAGCCATGGATGATTATGATATTGAGGTACGATAATGAAATCTGTTATTTTATAATGCAATCTAAGAACACTCGTGACTTTAGTCATGAGATGAATTGGACATGCATATGTTAGATAAATAATTTAAAAATAAATAATAAATATAGTGTTTTAAGTATATACATATGTTATAATATAGATGAGAAAAAACATATGGAAGTTGTTAAAGGAAGAGGCTATGTCTATTCAATACAGTATCATATTGTATGGTGCGTAAAGTATCGTCGTGATGTCTTGAATGGACAGGTCGCAATAAAATTAAAAGAGCTGCTGGTTCAGATTCAAAGGATAATGGTTTTCAAATTCTGGAAATGAATATGGAGGAGGATCATATCCATATGCTGATCAATTGTATGCCGCAGCATTACATTCCAAATATTATAAAAGCTATGAAGGGTGTATCGGCCAGACTCTTGATGAAAGAGTTTGGGGATGATCTAAGATCCAAGTTATGGGGTGGACATCTATGGAATCCTTCTTATTTTGTAGCTACAGTTTCTGAAAATACAGAAGAACAGATTATAGAGTATATAAGAAGTCAAAAAAGAAAATAGCGAATCAATAAGGAGAAATCATCATGGAAAAGGCATTCAAGTATCGTATGTATCCAAATAGAGAACAAAGAATATTATTAGCCAAGACTTTTGGCTGTACTCGTTTTGTATATAACCATTACCTGGCAAAACGTAAGGATGCCTATGAAAAAGATGGAATCACATTCAGCTATTCGGCATGTGCTAAAGATTTGGTATGTTTGAAAAAGGAATATGAATGGCTTAAGGAAGTGGATTCTGTGGCTCTACAGTCAAGCGTAAAGAATCTGGATACGGCATATATCAATTTCTTTCGAAAAAAGGCGGAATATCCTAGATTCAAATCGAAGAAGACACATCGTCATTCGTATACAACGAAATATACGAATGGAAATATTGAACTCTATGACAATAAGGTCAAGCTTCCAAAGATTGGTCTTGTGAAGATAAAGAAAACACGAGCACCTAAAGGAAGACTATTGAGTGCAACGGTATCACAAGTGCCAAGTGGAAAGTATTATGTTTCATTATGTTATACGGATGTAGAGGAAGTCTTATTTCCACTAACATATAATGAAACAGGTATAGATCTAGGTATCAAGGATTTTATCATATTGAGTAATGGAGAAAAGGTAGACAATCCAAAATATCTGAAGAAGTCGATTGAGAAACTGAAAAAGCTACAGAAGCAGCAGTCACGAAAAACAAAGGGCGGCCGCAACTGGATCAAAAACAGAATCAAGATCGCAAGACTTCATGAAAAGATAGCGAATCAAAGAATGGATTTTATCAACAAACTATCTACGAGAATCATTAGAGAATATGACATTATCTGTATCGAAGATTTAAAAGTAGACAACATGCTTAAAAACCACAATCTAGCCCAGTCTATATCGGATGTATCCTGGTCAAAGTTTACAACGCAGCTAGAATATAAAGCCCAGTGGTATGGAAAGGTGATCAAGAAAGTGGATACATTCTATGCGAGCAGTCAGACCTGTCATTGTTGCGGATATAAGAATGAAGAAACAAAAGATTTAAAAGTAAGAGAATGGACATGTCCAAAATGCCATGCAGAACATGACAGAGATATAAATGCATCCATCAATATATTGATGCAAGGCATATTAGCAAATTAACTAAAAACAAAACAACCGCAGGGACTGCGGGGATAGCTTGGTAAGAAAGGTTTCGATAGAAACCTGTTTCCAAGAATCTTGTCACTTCAGTGATGAGAGGTTCAAGTGAAGGTTTAACGGATTGCCTATTTATTCAATACTATCTTAAAACGGTGCATCATTGGCAAGATGGAAACTCCAGAGCCAACATTAAATTTATGCGTTGGAATCGAATCTTAAAAAAGAATGAGAATAATGTAATGATTGGCCATGATGGTAGTTGTAGTCGTTTAATTCCGATGTTAGAAAATGTTTTAAAAAGCAATTGGATGGGTTCTTTAGAAGAGGCTTATAGAAAAATTGTGATTGTTACAGATCGAGATGATGATAATTCAGAAGCAGATTTTTTAAATGAAATGAATCGACTCATCAGTGAACAACATGGAAAAATAGTCGATACAATAGTTAATAATGAATGGTGTAAAGTTAGCTTTATTAATTCTATTGAAGAAGAATTCACAGTCGAGTTTCTACTATTAGTTATTCCACTATCTGAAAACGGTGCAATTGAAACGGTGTTATTAGATTCTATTGCTCAAAAAGATGCGTATGATAAAGCAATTATTGACAAGAGTAAATCGTTTGTGGATGAAATAGATCCAAAAGTTCTATATATGAAAAGACGTAGAGATAAACTAAAAGCATGGTTCAATATTTATTTCTCAATTCGTGTACCTGAAGACTTCTATAAAGAAAGACAACACATTTTCAATAGTTTTCCTTGGGAAGAGAATGCATATATAAATACGGTATTTTCTAAATTGAGCGAATTGTAGTAAGTATAACATTAAAAGGGCACCCATACGTTTATGTATGAGTGCTTTTTAACCATAATCAATATGGCTATCCCAATGAGGGTAGTATAACAATGATGAGTTGTTGACAAGAGGTTATTGCAGTAAAACTATTTTAAACGTCAAATTTAAAGGTGGTACAAATAAACTGCTGACGAATATATAATAAAAATGGAGAATTTTAAAAAAGATTGTGTGCAATTGACGGCTAATTCGGTGTACCCCTAGCGGTCATACCGGTTTCGAATGACGCTTGAAGCGGTGCAACATGACGTACTACCGGTGTAATAGGACCTCCTTAATGCTATAGTTTGACTGGGTAACCAAAATCATTTAGGGTTTTAGCGCAATCATTTGGGGTCTAGTTCGGGGTCTGTGAATATTCGTTAAAATTTCAAATTCAAAAGAGATGTAAATCTGTATGTTGGTACATGCAGAAATGCATCTTTTTTTTAGTTGTGTTTTTCTTACTGTGATTATTAAATTGTAGTTATATTTGAGGCATCATCAACATGTGTGGGTAAATGTTAATCAAATTGTATAAAATTTGACTGTC
>NZ_QSPK01000086.1:3076-7563 GCF_003436425.1 Eubacterium sp. TM05-53 | reverse complement strand
TTTCATTTAATGTGATTAGATTATTGGTTTTCATATTCAATTAATTTGGCAATCAACACATAATATGCATCTACTAATAGCTTTTCACATGATACTTGCTGCACTAATAATCCCAAATAGAATTGTGGAATATTTCCTACACGCAATGGTCTTGGTCCATTGATTCCTAATTCACATACTACTTCTACCATGGCATCATCTTGCATGTTCGCAATGGCTCCATTGTTTTCTACAATCAAAATGAATCTTCCTAATGTATTGAATGCGATGGCTTCTGCTACTTTGATCATCATTTCTGCATGTGCATCACTGATTGCGTGGAATTTGTCTCCTAGTTTTCCTGCTTTAATGACTTCTTCACATTCTTTGAACACTCGCTTTTCACGTCCATCGATGACTTCATCTGCACGTGTATAATTTGGATTTAAATGACTTGCCTTATATTCTGGATATAAATAGTATCCATCATATGTATTTGGCAAATAGTCTGGGAAATCTTCCATCATCGTTTGTACAAATCCATATGTTTCCAACCATGATTTATCACGTTGTTCTGCATCTTGTGGTAAGAATCCTTTTTCTTTTACAATCTGACGGATCTTTGGTAATAAATCTTCCCCTGTTTTACGATCATACACATGTGTAAACCATCCATAGTGGTTCAATCCAAAGTATACTGGGTCTAAATCATTCCAGTCACATCCTAATAATCTTGATGTTGAACGTACGACGTTTTCTGGTTGGTCACAGATATTCAAGATCTTCTTGTCATCTGGGAATTCTCTTCTTAAGCATTCTGCAACAATAGCTGCTGGGTTTGAGTAGTTTAAGATCCATGCCTCTGGTGAATATTCACGAATTTGGTGAATAGCTTCTACCATGTCTACACATGAACGTAAGCCGTAGCTCATTCCTCCTGCACCACATGTTTCTTGTCCAATCTTTCCAAAGCTCAATGGAATGTGTTCATCTTTTTGACGCATGTGAAGTCCACCTGCACGCATCTGCATAAAGATAAAGTCCATATCTTTATAAGCTTCAGCAGGATCTGTTGTATATGAGAAATCCAATTCTGGATATCTTTCTTTAAACATGATTTCTCCATATTGTCCGATTGGTTTCTGTCTTTCTCCATCGATATCGAACAATACAAGTTTATTCAATGGGAATTCTTCCTGCATACGAGCAAATGATTTTAAGAATCCTAATGTATAAGTGCTTCCTCCACCTACGATACATACGTTATATTTTTTCATTTTTATTTCTCCTCATATTATTTAAAATATTTTCCCCAATAATCTTTATTTGCTTCAATCAAATCATCTAAAATTGCTTTCGCTGTATCTGTATCCGTTACTGTTCTATTTAAAGCTAACGCTTGTAATAATTTTGTTTTATCTCTTTCAAACAATCCATCTACAGTTAATTTTTCATAAGCATATTGGTTTTCCATCATTCCTTTATAGAATGTTGGAATTGGATCTAATGCTAGTGGCTCTACTCCATTTGCACCTACTCGACACGCAACTTCAACCATCATGTTTTCATCCACATTTGGAATTACACCTTTATTCTTAGTAATAATCAAGAAGATTTCATTTGTGTTATTAATAATTGCACAAGCTAAATCTACAATGTAACTTGCATGCACGCCTCGACCAGGATTAATTTCATATTCTGTTCCTTTTAACTTTCCTAATTTAATTACCTCTTCCATCATTTCGTAGCAACGTTTTTCTTTTCCATCCATAACTTCATTTGCACGAGTATAGTTAGGATTTGATGTTTCTACAACATGTTTTGGATATAAATAATATTTTAAGTATGTATTTGGTAAATATTCTGGATAATCCCTCAAAATATTTGCCATAAATTTATATGTTTCGATCCAACTAGGTTCCATAGTATGTTCATCTACACCACTTAGTTTAAATAAGTCTTCTCCACTAAGGATCAATTCTTTAATTTTTGGTTCTAAATCTTCACCTGTTTTCTTATCATAGATATGAGTAAACCATCCAAAGTGATTCAAGCCAAAATAACGTGGTTCAAAATCTTTACGACTACATTTCAAAATATTTGCATATTGATTCATAATAGCAATTGGCATATCACAAATATTTAAAATTCGATGATCATCTGGGAATACACGTTTTGTTGCTTCAGCTACAATAGCTGCTGGATTTGAGTAATTCAAAATCCATGCTTCTGGTGAATGTTTACGGATCATTTTTACTAATTCAATAATGTCTGGCACACTACGAAGTCCATATGCGAATCCTCCAGCACCACAAGTTTCTTGTCCTACACAACCATGACTCAAAGAAATCTTTTCATCTTTTTCACGCATTGGTAAACGGCCTGCTCGAATTTGCATTAAGGCAAAGTCTACATCTTTAAAAGCAACATCAGGATCTGTAGTATATGCGAATTCTTCCAATTCTGGATAATATTCACGCATTAATATTTCACCATATTTCCCCATTATTTCTTGTCGTTCTGATTCTGTGTCATATAAACAAATACGACGGATTGGGAAATGATCTTTATTATCAGCTAACATTGCCATTAAATCTGGATTACGGTGACTTCCACCACCTACAATTACTACATTATATTTTTTCATTCTATTATCTCCATTACATAAATAAAACCTTAACTATTAATGACTATATAAAAATAGTTGGGGTCTAGATACGCTATAAGATTACATAGGGCAGTGTGCTAGGCAGCTCAAGATTCGCTCCAAAGTATTTTGGGGCGTTTTTAGTGCCTGCAGCTACATATTTTTTGATTTTCAAGATAATAAATATACTGTATTATTAAAATATAAGATTATTACTGTACATTTATGTTCTTCATTCAGATATAAATGTCTTTCAGGATTGTATGAATGAAACTCTGATCATTTTGTTTTGAAACACGCGTATAATCACTGTTGTATCGTTTCAAAAGACACAGGAGAAATTACTGTAGAACAGAAAAGAATCAACAATGCACTGTCAGAGAATTGTAATGTGATTATTAAATTAGTTACGAAAGCAGCCAATGGATATCGCAACTGGGAACGATTCAGAAACAGACGTATGTTGATCTTTAAAAAAGGCATTGATTTTGAAATCGACAAGGATAACGGAAGCATTAAAATAGTTGAAAAAAATTAGATAATAAAAATCAAGCCTAATTCATAAAATTTTGTGTCTTTCCATGAAGGACACATTTTTTGATGATTTTCCACGACAAAAAGATTGGATTTCTCCAATTTTTTAAATTTTTGTTTATAATGTATTCAAGACTACCTTTCATATGTGGTCTTGTTTTTGCATATACCGTATATTATTTTTAACAGTTTGGCGGTACATGCGGTTTTGGCAGCTTTCGAATTTAGCGGGTTCGATTGCTGCTTTTTCTTTTGATAGAATCGATTCACTGGATTATCTTTAGCTCCTATTATAGAACATCCTACAGCCAGAAACAATAGACACCTTAGATATTTATTTCCTTTTTTGGATATCTTTAAATGTTTTCCATCCTGGTCTCCTGACTGATATATATGCGGATCCAATCCTGCATATGCCACAAGTGCTTCTCTTGATTTAAATTCTTCTATATCTCCAATCTCTGCAATGATTCTTGCAGCAAGATTGGGCCCTATTCCATCAATGCTTGAGATATATCTATATTCTTCTAAAGTAGAAGCAACTGTTATCATTTCATTCAATGTTTTTTCACATTCCCTCTGTGTTTCGATTACCTTATCAAGTAATATTTTAAATATTTCAACTTCTACATCATCCTTTTCACATCCGG
This sequence comes from Eubacterium sp. TM05-53, assembly GCF_003436425.1. Taxonomy (GTDB): domain Bacteria; phylum Bacillota_I; class Bacilli_A; order Erysipelotrichales; family Erysipelotrichaceae; genus Holdemanella. The sequence continues at coordinate 3,753 of NZ_QSPK01000086.1, read as the reverse complement.
GATATGTCTTTTTCGCAAATCCTATTATTTTTAATGCATATTCTAAAGATATCTTATGAGTATGACATGTATTTTTCTCAAGATATCTGGCAACTGTTTCAGCCTTCTTGTTCTTCAATAAATCCGGATGTGGATATTTCTTTAGGATTGTCATTGGAATATCACTGTATACATCCTTAAATAAATCAAGATATCCCGGAAAACAGATGCTTAACTGATTTTGAAATGTAACCTTGTATTTTCTAAGATGATTCAACTGATCTTCATACAATCGATTCTTTTTCCTGAGCCAGTTATATGTTTCATCCTTCTTTTTTAGTTCCATCATTTCTTCTTTATCATAATAAACTTTTGAAATAGATATTGGATCAAGCTTATCCGTCTTCTTATTATGTATTTCTTCTTTCCGCTTTCTGGCAGATTCTAAAGGATTGATTATATATGTCTTTATACTGTTCTTACTTAGAAATCTTTCTAAAGGTTTTGTATAAACTCCGGCTGCTTCAAATACGGCACATACCTTTTCATTGGTTTCAGCTTCCAGCTTTTGAATATCTTCTAGAAGTCTTTTGAATCCTTCAATATCATGATCAATTTTCTTTACTTTACCAAAACGTTTATTGTTCTTGATAAAACACATGTAATGACTGTTTCCATTGGAAACATCAATGCTTACA
>NZ_QSPK01000086.1:0-3066 GCF_003436425.1 Eubacterium sp. TM05-53 | reverse complement strand
GCTTACAATTGGACCTTCCATACAATACTTCCTTTCATTAAACAGTAGAGATAACTTCCAAATTTCTGCTCCATATTGTTTCGTTTTACATACTGACTTGATTCAATTACCGTCTTTTTAGATATAAGCTTATTCATAAACAGAAATAGGAAGAATGACGTTTTTTTTCACTGACTCAAAGGTCTAAAAAGAGCTACGTCATTTCTTCTCTAAGACTTTGTTCTCATTACATGCCTGCAAAAAGAAAAAGCCAGGAATATTATATCCTGACTTGAATACCATGAATAACTAAACAAACAATTGATTCTCTTTCAATAGAAATGATTCTTGATCTGTTCATCTACATTATACAATTCTATATTAACCAGAATACTTTTCTTCCTGGTTTCATAATACGAAAAGAACTCGGACAACTAAATGTTGCCCGAGCTCAAAATTAGCTATAAACCGTTTTAGGGTATATGCCGCCCCTTAAATTCTTGGAGAGCAAATTCACCTAACCCCATCCAAATTTATTGCGCCCTATTAATTAAGTCACTTTAGTTTTCAAGGATCTAATAATAGTTAAGCTTCTCTTCTTTCTAATTATTTATTATTTTAATTCAGGCCAGAAATCTTTATTTGCTTCAATCAAATCATCTAGGATTTGTTTAGCAACTTTTCCACTTGGAACTGTTTTACTTAATGTAATTGCTTGCCACATCTTTTGATAACTATGTTCAATCCAAGCTTCTACAACTAGTTTTTCAACACATACTTGTTCTGTCATCAATCCACGTTGGAATGTTGGGATATCTCCAATCTTTAATGGTTCTGGTCCATTTGAACCTACCAAACATGGAATTTCTACCATGGCAGTTGGGTCAAAGTTTTCGATAGCTCCTTCATTAGGAACAATTAACAACATTCTTTCGTGTGTGTTAAATTTCAATGCGCATGCTAAGTCTACGATAAATGAAGCGTGAACTCCAACTGCAAATTCATTTCCTTTTGAAGTACCATTTTCAACAATGGCTTTTGCCTGTCCAAATACAGTTTTTTCACGTGTATCCATAACTTCGCTAGCACGAGTATAATTTGGATCTGAATGTTCTACTACAAAGTCTGGATATAAGTAATATTTTAAATATGTGTTTGGAATTGTTTTTGGATCCAATGCATATACATCTTTTGCCTTTGTATATGTTTCAACCCAAGATGGTTCTCTGTGTTGGAATTCAGGCGAATTATTTACGTATCCCATTTCAGAAATGTGTTTCTTTAAGATTGGCATTAAATCATTGCCATCTTTATCTTGGACTTGTGTCCACCATCCAAAATGGTTCAAACCATAATAACGGATTTCCATGTCGCTACGAGTTAATTCTCTACCTGTTTCATCTTTAATAATTGAACACATATTTGTTTCTAGAGCAACTGGCATATCACAAATATTGATAATACGATGTCCAGGACGCAAACGACGAGTTGCTTCGGCAACGATAGCTGCTGGGTTTGAGTAGTTCAACATCCAAGCATTTGGTGAATATTTTTCCATGTAATCTAAGATTTCAATAACTGGCCCAATTGAACGCATACCATAAGCCATTCCTCCAGGACCACAAGTTTCTTGTCCTACAACACCATATTTCAAAGGAATCTTTTCATCCATTTCACGCATTGCATATAATCCAACACGAATGTGTGCCATAACAAAGTCAATTCCAGTAAAAGCTGTTTCTGGATCTGTTGTCCAATTGAATTCAATTTCTGGTGCTTTTTCTTTTAACATAATCGCACAAGCTTCTGCAAGTTTATCCTGTCTTTCTGCATTATTATCGTATAAAATGATTTTAGAAATTGGGAAACGATCTTGGTTTTCTACTAACATTAATACGATTCCTGGTGTAAAAGTACTTCCTCCACCTGCAATACAAATAGCTGATTTTTCTCTCATATCTATTCCTCCTAACATGCTATTTTCTTTCGACAACGATACCTTACCACCAAGAAAAAATAGAAACAATAGTTCAACGCGATTCGGTATTTGAGTGCACTTTAAGATGCTTTTTCCATAATATGTAATTTTTTCCAATTGACTGTAAACGCTTTTATGATTATATTATATTGTTAGGTGATTTTTATGAAACTTGATGACTTAGTAAATAAATATTATAGTGATTTGAATTTAAATGATTTATATATCTGGAGATATATACTTGGACACAAGAAAACTTGTGAAAACATGTCCATTTCTGAATTAGCAGAACATTGTAATGTTTCAAAAACAAGTATTTTACGATTCACACAAAAAATTTCATTAAATGGTTTCAGTGAATTAAAATTTTATTTAAAAATGGAAAACAACGATGAAGATACGATCAATCAAGATTTAATTAAAACAATATGTAACGATTATTGTAATGCCATTCAATATGCTGAAACCCAAAATTATCAAAAAGCCTGTCAAATGATCTATTCTGCAAATCATGTTTTCGCATATGGAACCGGTGGTGTTCAACAGCATGCGATTCAAATTTTAAAAAGACTCTTTTTCAAGCTAAACAAATCAATAAATATTGTTTATGGTTCAAATGAAATGGATTATTTGGTTAACAATTTAACAAGCGATGATTTAGTTTTTGTTTTTTCAGTTCAAGCCAGCCAACAATCAGATGTAGAATTTGTGCAAAAATGCAAAGAAAAAAATGCTAAAATACTTTCTCTCACTTTATTTCTAGATAATCCAATCGCAAGAATCTCAGATGAAAATTTATATTATCTAATTTCTCATAGAGACTTCTCCATTCATGGAAGACATTTTTCTCCTACAAGTATGTTTTATATAACCGTTGAAATATTATTTTTTCAATATGCTATTTATTTAGAATCCATTCAATAAAATCATCCCTAAAATTGGATATAATTCCCGTTTTAGAGATTTTTTGTTTTTTGCATATATAATATTGCCTAGTGGAAAGAGGCTATATGAATAAATTACAATTACTAATTACAGATATTGATGGAACATTATTTCCTCCATTTCCCCGCGCCTAAAGTCGCGCGGACACAAATACTTTATTAATA
>NZ_QSPK01000085.1 GCF_003436425.1 Eubacterium sp. TM05-53 | reverse complement strand
CAGGAGAGAACTAGGCTTTATAAAAAAAGCCCACACTCGTAAGAGTGTGTTAGTTCAATGCTTCTATGACCAGAAATATAAACACATGCCGCAACAAAGATCATACATACTAAGGAAATTTTATCTGCTTTTCTATCTTGTCTAAAACATTCCTTTTTATATACATCTAAATTATGAATGATATTTGTGACTTCTTCATTTGAATAATTTGAACTCTTTTTACACGATATCAATTCTGCTACAGATATATGCAATGCTTCAGCTAAGGAAGGTAACAATTGAACATCAGGAAATCCAATTCCACGCTCCCATCGACTTACTGCTTTATCTGTAACATGAATCTTGCCAGCTAATTCCATTTGTGTCATTTTATTTTCTTTTCTCAACTCATTAATAAACAATCCCATATCTTTGGCATTCATATCTACCACTTCTTTCAAGAATAATTTATATCCATTCTATCAAATTGGCAATCAACGTGTCGTTTATATAATGTATTCGGGTTATTTCTATCTGATTTATCATATGAAAAAGGAGCAAAATCATAATTCTACTCCTTCAATCCTTTATTCTTCTGTACTTTCTTCTGATTCTTCTTCAGGCTCTTCATGATCTACCAATGTCATTCGCGTTACTTTCGCATCGCCATTTAAGTTGATCAATCTTACACCTTGTGTATTTCTTCCGTAGATTCCTACATTCTCCAAAGCTACACGGATCATGATTCCATCACTCGCAACAATCATCGCATCTTCTTTACCAGTAACCGCACGCATACACATTAGCTTACCTGTCTTTTCTGTGATATTAATTGTGCTAACACCTTTTTTACCACGAGAAGTCAAACGATAATCTTCGAACTTACTACGCTTACCATAACCATTTTCAGAAACAACAAGAACCGTATCTCCTTCACTTGATAGTGCAGCACCAACAACTTCACTGCCATCACAATTGAATCCTAATACACCACTTGCGCTACGTCCCATAATACGAACTTGATCTTCATTGAATCGAACAGCTTTTCCATTTGATCCAGAGATAATTACTTCATCTTGTCCTGTAGTTAATTTCACAAAACGCAATTCATCATCTGGTTTTAAACTAATCGCAATCTTACCATTACGATTGATATTTTCAAATTCAGATACAGATGTACGTTTCACAATACCATTCTTTGTAACAAATAATAAGGTTTCACTTTCATCATCCTTAGGAACAGCTACAAGAACATTTACTTTTTCACCTTTTTCCAAAGTCATTAAATTCACAATTGGAATTCCTTTAGATGTTCTAGATCCACTTGGAACATTGTATCCTTTTAATCGATATACACGACCCTTATCTGTAAACAACAACAAGAAATCATGCGTCGACATTGAAATCATAGTATCGATAGAATCCTCTTCATTTAGCGTTAATGATTTGATTCCACGACCACCACGATTTTGAGCACGATATGTATCTACAAGCTGACGCTTAATATATCCTGACTCTGTTAATGTGATAATTACATCTTCCACTGGAATTAAGTCTTCATCTTCCATATCAACAGAAGCATCACTAATTTCAGTTCTTCTTTCATCACCGTATTTCTGATCAATTTCAGTTAAATCGTCACGAATGATTTGAAGAACACGATCATGATTTGCCAAGATATCCTTCAAATCTTCAATCGTCAATAATAATTGTTGATATTCATTTTCAATCTTATCTCGTTCCAATCCAGATAATCTTCTTAACTGCATTGCCAAGATAGCCTTAGCTTGAATCATGCTCAATCCAAACGCATCACATAAGTCTTGAGATAAGCCTGCTTCATCTTTTTTAGAACTACGAATCATATGAATAACTTCATCGATATGATCCATCGCAATTCGTAAACCTTCTAAGATATGTGCACGATCTTGTGCTTTCTTTAAATCAAATTGTGTTTTTCTTACAACTACATCAACCTGATGATCAATATAATCGTGAATAATATCTTTTAAAGGCAATTGTTTAGGACGACCATTTTCAAGTGCCAACATATTGATACCAAATGAAGTTTGAAGTGGTGTTAATCTAAACAACTGATTTAAAATTACTTCTTCTTGCGCATCCTTCTTTAGCTCCATTACAATACGAATACCTTCACGGTTACTTTCATCATTTAAGTAAGTAACACCCTGAATTGCTTTATCACGAATTAAAGAAGCCATTTTAGTAATTAAGTTTGCCTTATTGACCTGATAAGGAATTTCATAGAAAATAATCTGTTTCTTTCCGTTTGATAATTCTTCAACACGATACTTAGAACGAATCATAATTGATCCTCGTCCTGTTTCAAACGCCTGGCGAATACCTTTACGACCTAAAATAATACCTCCCGTAGGGAAATCTGGTCCTTTGATTACTTCCATCAATTGAGGAACCGTAATATCTGGATCATCCATTACCGCAAAAATAGCTTTAATTGTTTCTGATAAATTGTGTGGTGGAATATTTGTTGCCATACCAACCGCAATACCCACAGCACCATTGATCAACAAGTTTGGAATACGACTAGGAAGTACAACCGGTTCACTTTCTTCACCATCATAGTTTGGAATAAAATCAACCGTATCCTTTTGAATGTCACGCATCATCTCCATAGAGATTTTTGACATACGAGCTTCCGTATAACGCATTGCCGCAGCTCCATCTCCATCTAGAGAACCAAAGTTTCCATGTCCATCCACTAGTGGATATCGATACGAGAAATCCTGGGCCATACGAACCATCGCATCATATACAGCTGTATCCCCATGAGGGTGATACTTACCAATAACTTCACCAACAATACGTGCACTCTTCTTATGTGCAACACCTGATGTAATACCCAATTGATTCATCGCATGTAAAATACGACGATGAACTGGTTTCATACCATCACGAACATCTGGTAATGCACGTGAAACAATAACAGACATTGAATAATCTAGAAAGGCTGTACGCATTTCTTTGGATATTTCAACATCTTCTACATAGTCATATCGCTTATTTTCTTCTTCCATAAGGCCTCCTACTAGTAATCCAAATTAGCGTATACAGCATTTTCCTGAATATATTCACGACGAGGCTCTACATCCTCACCCATCAACATATCAAATACACTGTCCGCTTCCATCGCATCATCGATTGTGACACGTTTCAATACTCTATGATGTGGATCCATAGTTGTTTCCCACAACTGTTCTGCATCCATTTCACCTAAACCTTTATAACGCTGAACTTTGTATCCATCTTTAAATTCTTCACGCAACTGATCCATTTCCTGTTCCTTATACGCATAGGCAATCTTTTTACCTTTTTGCACCTTATATAAAGGAGGTTGTGCAATATAAACATATCCACCTTCAATAACAGGTTTCATAAAACGATACAAGAAAGTCAACATCAATGTACAAATATGACTACCATCGACATCGGCATCGGTCATAATAACAATTTTGTGATAACGTAATTTCGATACGTCTACATCTTCTTGAATTCCACATCCAAAAGCAGTAATCATACTACGAATTTCCTGGTTTTCAAAAATACGATGTGTTCTAGCTTTTTCAACATTTAAAATCTTACCACGCAAAGGTAAAATAGCTTGTGTTTTCGCGTCACGACCTTGTTTCGCGCTGCCCCCGGCAGAATCACCTTCGACGATATAGATTTCACATTCACTTGCATCTTTACTTGAACAATCCGTTAATTTACCTGGTAATGAACTAATTCCATCCAACGCTGATTTACGACGTGTTAATTCACGAGCTTTTTTTGCTGCAATTCTTGCCTTGCTGGCAATTTCTGCCTTTTCCACAATTGCCTTGGCAATATCTGGATTTTCTAAAAAGAAACGATTGATCTGTTCGCCCGCAATATTAGAAACAATCTTACGAACTTCACTATTTCCTAATTTTGTCTTTGTCTGTCCTTCATACTGAGGATCTGGGTGCTTAACAGAAATGATTGCAACCAAACCTTCTTTAACATCATCCTGAGATAAACTCTCATCCTTTTTGATCATGTTATTGTTTTTCGCATAGGCATTGATACAACGAGTCAAAGCCATTCTAAAACCATCTTCGTGATATCCACCTTCATGCGTATGAATATTATTACAGAATGAATAAATACTTGATTGATATCCATCATTATATTGCAAAGCAACTTCTGCAAGAATACCATCCTGCAAACCTTCTACATAAATAACTTTATCACTGATTGTACTCTTATTCTTATTTAAGAATTGTACATACTCAATAATTCCACCCTCATATTTATAGTCATTACTTGGACCATCTGGTGTTCTTTTATCTGTTAAAGTTAAACGAATATCCTTATTTAAGAAGGCAAGCTGACGCAAACGAGAATTTAACGTTTCATAATCATAAACTGTTGTATCCTTAAAAATCTGTGGATCTGCTTTAAAACGAACTAAAGTACCAGTTTCTTCTGTTGTTCCAATAATTTTTAAAGGCTCAACCGCATGTCCACCATTTTCAAAACGAATAAAATAAATTTTACCATCTTGATAAACAGTAACCTCTAACCATTCACTCAACGCATTAACAACACTGGCACCAACACCATGCAAACCTCCGGAAACCTTATAAGCGCCTCCACCAAATTTACCACCGGCATGTAATACTGTCATAATTGTTTCAACTGCACTAATTCCTGTCTTTTCGTGAATTCCAACCGGCATACCACGACCATTATCACGTACCGCAATAATATCTCCTGGCTCAATTGTCACATCAATGCGATTCGCAAAACCTGCCAAGGCCTCATCAATACCATTATCCACAATTTCCCAAACTAGATGGTGAAGTCCACGTGCAGAAGTAGAACCAATATACATACCTGGTCTCAAACGAACCGCTTCTAGCCCTTCTAACACCTGAATATCATCCGCAGTATACGAATGTTCTACTTGTGTAGCTTGTGTTTCCAATTCTTCAAATTCAAGAATCTCTTTTTGTAATTCATCCTGACTCATTTGTAGACCTCCTTGATTCTCCCTTGTTCTATATCATAGAATCGTACTTCACGATTCCAATGCATATTCAATCGTTCTGTTGTTGTTATAAAAATCTGCATATCTCTAGGAAGCTTTTCAATTAACTGTCGCTTTCTAAGATCATCCAGTTCGCTAAATACGTCATCCAATAATAAAATTGGATATTGCCCGCTCTTTTCATAAATAATTTGGGCCAATCCCAATTTAAGTGCCAATACAAAACTTCTTTTTTGTCCCTGGCTAGCCACTTCACATACAGGTTTTCCATTCAATTCAAATAAAATATCATCCCTATGGATTCCTATCAAAGTCTGATGATATTTCTTTTCTTTTTCAAAAACCTTGGCATACGCTTCCTTCATATCTCCATCCAAATCAATAAACGTTATATACTTAGCATCTATATATTCTTTTTCATTTGAAAAGAATGGATATAGCTCACGCGCTTTTATCATCAAAGAATTTAAAAATTCATTTCTTTGTTTCATAATGATTTTTTGAACATCTATCATCTGATCCAAATAAATTTGAACTAAACACTCATCCACTTTATTCTGTTTCAAAGCTTGATTTCTCTGCTTTAGAATTTTTTGATACGAAGATAACGTAGCCGTGTACGTTTTTGACAATTTCATTAACTCCATATCAATAAATCGTCTTCGATTTTTTGGAGATGAAGTAAATAAAGATAAATCGTCTGGACAAAATAAGATTGCATTTTCAATTCCAATAAAATCCGAATACTTCTTAACTGGATTTTGAAAACGAAATAAATGCTTTTTTTGATGATCCACAATCACTTTCAATTCTTCTTTTCTGTGATTCGACTCCACCGTTGCCTGAACACAAAATTCTTTGCACCCATGCATGATCATACTGTCCAATTGATTTGTTCGAAACGAACGCAAATGACTTAAAAAATAAATAGCTTCAATTAAGTTCGTTTTGCCCTGTGCGTTTTTTCCATATAAAAAATGAATGCATTTTGGTGTAAAAGAAAAAGACATGGTTTCATAATTACGGAAATGAAAACATGTCAGTTTTTCAACATTCATTTCACTTCAATCCTTATTCCATTAGTTTCTACAATATCTCCATGGTAGATCTTTTTTCCACGACGATTTTCATTAACGCCGTTTACTAATACTTCCATGTTTGCTAAATATTCCTTGGCCTGTCCACCACTATAGACAACATCGCAAGCTTTTAGCAATTGTGCTAATGTAATATACTCATCTTTAAGTTCAAATTCCATGAAAATACCTCTTTTCGCACTATAATTATATCATAAAACGACATAAATAGCTATGCGTACAGAGATACCGATATAAAAAGAAACCGTTTAAAACGAGTTTAAACGGCATTTTCTTTAATCATAACTACGAATTGGCACTAAAATCATTAAGACTGAAGCATCTTCCGGATTTGATACCTTGATAGGCTTCATAAAACCAGAGAATTCAATTAATACTTTTTCACACCCTAATGCCTTGATCGCATCCAACATATATGTACCATTACATGTCAATGAAATATCTTCTCCTTCATATTCACACTTAGTCAATACTTCATCAGAGTTTCCAATTTCACTTGAATACGTCTTAACATGAGTTTCTGCAGTTGAACATTCCAACTTAATTAAATGCACTTTATCATTACGAATAAAGTTAGTACGATCAATTGTACCTGCAATTTCATATGAATCCACCAACATCTTAGATACACAACTTGTAGGAATAATTCTTTGTACATCTGGGAAAGTTCCATCAATCAAACGAGTTTGGATAATTGTTTTATCAAATACAAACTGTGCTTTTTTAGAATCCGCATAAATATCGATCGTATCATCATCCGAAACCGAACGAACAACCTCAGTTAATGATTTACTAGGAATTGTGATATTAAAATCTTGACTCGAATTCAATTCAATTGTTTTTCTAGCTAAACGATATGAGTCTGTTCCAGAACAATACAACATATTACCTTGTGAATTGAAGTTAACACCCGTTAATACTGGACGCTGATCTTTGTCGCTGCACGCAAATGCAGTTTGAGAAACAATTGATTTTAAATCTGTTGCCTTTAATACAAAATGATGATTAGGTTGTGTAAAATCAATATCAGGATATTCATTAGAACGAATACCATTTAAGTTAAATTGACCATTATCACTAGAAATACGAACTAAAGAGTAGTCAATTACTTCAATTTCAATATTTTTACAATCCAATTTACGAACAATTTCTAATAAATACTTAGAATCAATAATAATAGATCCTTCTTCTTCAATATCTAAATTATTCAATTCACCAGGAACAATTACAGTACGAATAGATATATTTGAATCACTACCAGTTAAAATCATTGAACCATCTTTTAAATCAATACAAATACCAGATAATGCAGGTAATGGAGAAAAGACACTAATAGCTCTAGAAACAATAGATAGTTTGTCATAAAAATATTTTCGATCAATAGAAAAATGCATAAAATCCTCCTTTTATTAATATGAGCACTGTCGAAAACTCTCGAAGCTGATAAACAGTGCTCTTTTTTATTAGCTTCTTT
>NZ_QSPK01000084.1 GCF_003436425.1 Eubacterium sp. TM05-53 | reverse complement strand
AGTCAAAATCCCTATGACTTTTAAAGGTTGATTTATCCCTATCTAGTTTTATATATTCTCAAATAGCTGCTCATTTACTGTATCTAGTGTTCCTTGATAGAAATTATTTTTTCCTCCACCACGAACTTGATGTCTTTCTTTGAGTTGTAGGAAGATGTCTTTCGAATTTGTCATGAACCGATAATTATCTTCTTGTTTAGAAACAAGTAGAACAGAGTTGTCGCAATAAGATATAAGCTTATTGTAGTAATACAATTGTGTATCTCGATCCAATTCATCACATAGAACAATTTGGTTTTCTTTATGTTCAATAATTAAGTGATCGATCATCTCTTTATTTAATTGTTTGATTTTTTGTTTCAAAGCATAGTTTTCATCTAATATGCGTTGTACATTTGAAGATAAAGCTTCTATATTTGAAGACAATTGATTTGAGATTTGAATGGCTTGATCATGTTTTAAGACATAATCTTCATAGGCAAGTTTTCCACATAGGAAGAATAGGCGTGTGCCTTTTTTGATCTTCATGGATTTCACAATTTTAAATAATCCCACTTCAATCGTACTTTTTACATGTGGGGCGCAACATGCGCATAAATCTACATCTTCAATTTCGACAAGGCGTGGTTTGGCTAAGTCAAGTTTTGCTCGATATTCAATGTTGGAATAATCATCTAAGTAATAGGTTTTGACAGGTTTATTTGAAAAGATGACAGAATTCACTAAAGCTTCAATTCTTTGGATTTGATCATGATTTAAATCCATCGCATAATCAGCTGTAATTTCATTGTAGCCTAAATGAAATCCGACATTATCCACATTAAATTCTTTATGCATCAATCCAGAAAGAATGTGTTCACCAGTATGGTGTTGCATGTTCGTGTAGCGATGAGTCCAGTCAATCATACCTTCTACATCACCATTTAATGCAGAGTGCGTATAATGATGAATTTCATCATTTATGATTTGTACATCCACTACTTCAATACCATTCAACGTTCCTTTGTCACATGTTTGTCCACCTTCTTCAGGAAAGAAAAGGGTTTGGTCTAAAATAATGTCATATAATTCATTCTTTTTATCACATGAAACAACATGGGCATGAAATGTTGTTTGGTAGCCTTCTTGTTCGTATAGTTTTAAAGTCATATGTATCACCGGAATTAATCATAGCATAAGTGATTCAAATTTTGACAAATTATTAAAATCATATTAGACTATTATGGTTTGAACAAAGATGTTTTGCTTCCCAACCATCTTTAAAAAAACAGGAGGGTAAAAAATGAATAGAATTAAAACGGAAGTTAAAGAAGTGAGTGTATTACTTAGAAGTATACCTTCACTTACGATGACACTTTTTATTGTTTCGGTCATCACCATGAATCTTTTGGCGAACAAAAGTATTAACTTGCCATTTAGCTTTATGGCACTGGATTGTGGAATTGTGGTAAGCTGGCTTTCATTCTTATGTATGGATGTCATCACAAAGCATTTTGGTCCTAAAGCAGCAACACAAGCATCACTAGTAGCTGTGTTGGTGAATTTAGGTATGTGCCTAGTCTTCTTCTTGGCATCAAAGATTCCTGGCGTATGGGGTGAATCCTATGTAGAAGGATCAGAAGCCATTATTAATGGGGCATTAGACGGAACAATTGGTGGTACTTGGTATGTACTATTTGGAAGCACAATTGCGTTTATTGTTTCTGCCATTGTGAATAACTATACGAATTCCATGTTAGGCAAGATTTCTAACAATAACAGTAACTTCAAATCGTATGCATTCCGCTCTTATGTATCTACTGGTATTGGACAGTTTTGTGACAATCTGACATTCGCATTAATCGTGTCACACCAATTCTTTGGATGGACATTGGTACAATGTGTTGTGTGTGCCTTTACAGGTATGATTGTAGAAACACTATGTGAAGTCATCTTCTCATATCCTGGTTTCAAGATCCTACAAAACTGGAAGAAGAATAAAGTAGGTAGAGAATATTTTGAATATATGAAAGAAAGCAGTCGTTAAACTGCTTTTTCTTTTACCAATCAAAAAATTCTTCGTCATCATAGTTTGGATCATATTTGTTTTCATCTTCGATCATCTGATAGATTACGTAGTCCCTTAAATCTTCCAAACTCATTTCCATGACTTTCTTTTTGATTCGTTCGTATTGTTCGTGTTCACGTTTTTCTCTTTCAGCTTGATATCTTAATTGTTCTTCCATTATGTCATCTGCTTTTTTTAATGCCTCCGGAGATACCGCAAAAGCTAATGCGACTTTGTGCTTACACACAACTCTTCTTCCTTCTGCATGGGGACAATCACAAGTAGATTTTCTAGGATGTGCAAAATCAATTTTTACATGATAGTCTTCACAACCAGATACAATTGCCGAATATGTGGTGCCATCAAATCTTTGAATATTCTTTACACGTCCTTCTTTAAAATATTCATAGCCACGCCAGTAAGAACGATAACTGGCATCATTAAGTAGTTTATCGACCATAGAATAGCCTCCTTTTCTTAATATTAACATGTCTTAAGCTGTTCTAATAATGCTTTTGTACAATTATAGGTATTCAGCCTCTGTGTTGTTTCTAAGATACCTGTTAATATCTCTTTCGTATCTTCATCAACTAATTCACCATTTGGTTTGTAGTCATATAGGATTATGGGCTCAACAATATAAACACCTTCGCATGCATCCTCTAAATAAATCGCATAATGCGTATCGTCAATTGTATATAGATACATATATTCTTCAGATTCATTGTATGTGCAAGATAGTACGGTGCCTATTGGATATTTTTGACTGAAGGAAACAGAGTGTTCCAAATCATGATTGACTATATTTTTCTCAATGTCTCTTAAAATATTTCGCACAACATCCAAAGCTGTTTTTTGAATGGTCTTTAATTCTTCTTTCATGCATTCAAATCGTAATTGATCTACAACATCTAATTCTTTGGCATGGATTGGAACAACTTTGTTTTTATGATTTTTAGAATTGATTTTTAAACCAAACTTTTTCTTATTGTATGTATATAAGTACACATATTTAATTTCATCAAAACGACTTTCAAGAATGGTTCCAACTGGATATTCTAATTTATAAGGTAAAAGTGTTGTATTTTCAATGGAATTTAATCGTTTCTTTAAATAATCTGAATGAATATCATTTTGTTCAATCAAAGCTTTATAGATCGAAGCACATTGTTGTTCGGTAAATACAATATGAGTAGCTTTATCCATATTGAGTTTAAATTCAACAAGTTCGCATATGTGATTTTTAAATTTGTTGTAGTCAATACCATAAGATGTGTTATCACAATCAAATAGATAGATGATCCATGGTTCTTCAAAAATAATGGTTCCAGGTGTTAATTTACGTTCGTATTGTTTTTTCTTTTCTTTTGGTTTAGGTTTATTTAATTGTTTATTTACCCAGTCATTTCGATATGTGCAGGATACTTCAATTAAATTATTAATATCTAAATCTTCAAATGTATATGTATTAGATAAATCAATAGAGCGTGGAATGTTTTTGAACCGAAAATATTTAGAATCGGTTAAGTCACCACCATTTATACACTTATACATTTCGTATTTATTATCCTTCATGTCATTGAAGTAATAGTATGATTTATTGATTTTAAAGATATCACCTTTATGAATGGGTATTTCCATATCAAAATTTAATATAGCTTTGTTTCGAATGTTGGCATAGGCTTTTAATTCTCTGGCAATCTGACGGACACAATACTCATCTAATTCTTTATAAATATATTGGATATGTGCAATTGGAATGACATAAGCACAATCAAATTGCACAACAGAATCTTTGTATCGAGAGTTTTGAGAATCATATACTTCATTGGTAAATATATGTTTCTCGTAAGATCTTAAGCTTTTAGGATGTGTAGCACATGCATATCCATAAAGTTCATCTTTTCCTTTTTTTACAATCAAAAAAGGCCTTGTTGTGTGTCCTTCAGGAATGGTTTTTAAAGCTTTATCTGTCACTGGCATTGTGCAATATACTAAATTACCAACAGATATCTGATTAAAAATATCTTCTTGCCAATCTTCATATGCATGTTTAGATTTGAATCCAATATTACAAATATTCGCTCCAATCTTTAAATACTTTTCTTGTTGAAGTGTACACGTATTTTGTTTTGTTTGTTCTTCATGTTTATAGAATAAACTTCTAATAAACGTTTGGATAGATTTAAAATACCCCATTATGTTCTTGTTCATATTCGAGCCCTCATTCAAGCCAACCATATCATCTTAATTGACATTATCGATGTCTAAAACATAAGAAATAAATAAAACTTGTTTAAGTAATGTGATATAAACAAGTTAATATTGAACTTATTTAAGTAATATGTTATAAACAAGTTGGATGGTGAGTAGGATGAAATATAAGTTTTCAGAGGATTTGAAGTCAATTCGAGAAATTTTAGGACTTTCACAAAGCGAATTTGCAGATAAGATTGGAGTTGAGCAGGTTACTGTTTCAAGAAATGAATTAGATGATTTAGATGCATCAGCAAATTTCTTGGAGGGTGTATATGCTTTTGCGTTTGCGCAAAATATTAAAATTAACAAATTAAAGGAAATGCTTTATCGAGATGACTTAACTCAAAATGAAAAATTACTTTTCCATGGAGCAAAAAGTGAAATAGTTGGTGATATAGACATTCATAAAGGTCGATATAATAATGATTTTGGACAAGGGTTCTATACAGGTGAAAGTTATGAACAAGCTATTTCTTTTGTTTCAGGATTTGAACATTCTTCTGTATATTATTTTTGTTTTGATGACAGTAATTTGAAATGCAAGAGATATAAAGTGGATCAAGAATGGATAATGACTATTGCGTACTATAGAGGTGCACTTGATGAATATAAAAATCATCCTAAAATAAAAAAACTTATAGAAGATACAAAGGATTGTGATTATATAATTGCTCCTATTGCTGATAATCGTATGTTTCAAATTATTAATTCTTTTATCGATGGCGAGATTACAGATGAGCAGTGTAAGCATTGTTTGGCTGCAACAAATCTTGGGATGCAATATATTTTTAAAACTCAAAAGTCATTGTCTCAGATTAAACCATTAGAGCGATGCTATATTTCGGTTAATGAAAAAGAATACTATAAAAATATTCGACTAGAAGAGTCAAGATTAGGAGATAATAAGGTTAAATTAGCGAGAAAACAATATAGAGGAAAAGGAAAGTATATCGATGAAATCCTAGTATAAAAGGAGGTGCGATGCATGAGGGACATAAAGAAAATAAATAGGGATGGGTTGCTTTTGTGCGAGCTTCAGGCAAAAGCTTTTGAAAATTCTATTGATAAGATGGAGTCAAGTTCAGAAATATTTATTAGGCGATTTATGAAAAGTAAGATTGCAAAAAGATTGGATAATCAATCGATTTTAGATAGCAATATTCAGACAAATGATATTTTGCAGTTAGTAGATGAAGAATATGGTGCTACTAATTATGGCTCTGTAAAATATACACATAATGAAATGTATTGGATTGGATATATATATAGGTATTTTTCATTTACTTATGATTTATCTTCTTCACAAGTTTACAAAATTATAAAGCCAAAAGAATTGAGAGGGTTGTTTTTAGCATATCATACAATGGATCCATCTCAAGCAATTGAGAGAATACTAGAGGCAAAAGGAATGTTTATTGATGAAGAAACAGAGCTACAGCGTCAGTATGATATATTTAAAAGAATAAGAATGAGTAAGAAAGATAAATAATTAAAGTGAACGGATACATTGTATATCCGTTTTTTTAACATTTGATACGTTTGAATGAAAATGAATAAAAAAACGTATGAAAACGGTTACAACTATGATAATATGAAATTAGAAAAGGAGGACATAGTAAGATGACATTAGATTGGCTAGTTTACGCATTAGGTGTAGCAGCTGTTGTTTTCTTAGTTGGTATGTTCTTCAAGTATAAAAAGCACAATCGATATGCCGATAAATTTGAAGACACATATCCAGACGCAAAGTAAGATTATGAAAAAGAGACAGAGAAAAAAGAATAATAAGAATGTTTTTATTCCGTTGATTCCTGTTGAAATGACGGAAGAAGAGGTAAAACAAATTTTGAAAACTAGAGAGGGGGATAAATCCGAGGATAGGCGTAATATGCATCATAGTACTTGTGATGGAGTTCATGTTTCAGATGAGCTTTCCTAAATGGGAATTCATTTCTATGGTTGTTCTACTTGTAGGTGAAACTATTTATGGATTTTATATCCATGATTACTTACAAGAAATGATGTGTGTTGCAGATATTGGGTTTTTTGTGCATGCGTATGAACACTTTAATAAATAAATTCAAAGTCATTCGATATTTCATTAAGAATGGAATATTTAATGAAGAAAGGGCAAATGAGATTTCTAAGTTTGATCATAATACAATAGAAGCTTTAGTACATTCTCAATTATTAGTACAAGTAGATGGTCGTGTATATTTGGATAAACCATTATATGACTATAGATACAAAGAAAAATATATCCATTATGGAGAGATTATATTGTTGATCATCTTCTTAATATTTGCGTTTCATGTGTCTTATTTAAAAACTACATTGTTTTGGAGACAATGATATGAAAAAAAATCGGATTCAAAGATTACAGGAAGATATGAATGAAGATCTTCAAAAATATTTAGATGAAGACTTGTTAGATACAACTCCAAAAGAAAAGAAGGAATCTAGCTTTTGGATGAAGTGTGTAGCTATATGTTTGTTATGCAGCTATGGAATTGCACAATTTCTAGGAAGAGTATTAGGTGATAAACAGGCAATAGTGCAATATGGACTTGCGGGTATAATCGTGATTTGTGCACTCGCTTTCTATATTTGGCTACGAAGAAAGTATAGGTAATGATTATGAATGATAAACAGAAAAACATTATTGATAAATTGAATAAGGATAATGAATCATTAAATCAAGGACATAAATCCATGGTGGAATATTCTAAAGGAATGATTTGTATAGGTTTATTTGTGGTGTGTTTCTTGATTTACTATTTTACGAAGAATACATTTTTTCTGCTTGGATTTTTATCATTTGAAATCTTTAATTCGATCTACGCAAAGAATGATAAGAAGAAGATTGGAATTGGTATTATAGTTGGAGTTGTAATCTATATTATTTTGGAATTGTGGATATAATCATATTGGATTGAATCCAATATAAAAGATGGGTTGTTGCAGCATGTGTAACAGTCTTTTTTGAATAGAAATTTAGTATTGAACGATTCATTGATTCATGTATTTCACGTAAGAAAATAACAAAGGATACATTTGGTTGAAAATGAATAAAAAACTGTATGAAAACGATTTCAGACATGATAATATGAAATTAGAAAAGGAGGACATAGTAAGATGACATTAGATTGGTTAGTTTACGTATTAGGTGTAGTAGCTGTTATTTTCTTAGTCGTTATGTTCTTCAAGTATAAAAAGCACAATCGATATGCCGATAAATTTGAAGACACATATCCAGATGCAAAGTAGGATCATAGATAATAAGCTTCCAAGACTACAAGATAATATAGAAGAGGAGGTGGACCTATGAAGAAGTATGCAGCGGCATTGCTAAGTGTATTCTTGATTTGTGGATGTTCGAATATAACACCAAATAATGAAAAAGTAGAGGTTAGTCAGGAAAAGCTAGAGAATATGACAGCCTTATATACTGGTCTTGCAGAAGCAAATGAAACTATAGATAATAAGTCGAAGATTGGTGTATGGGCCTATTATGAGGATGGTACAAAAGAATTCAT
>NZ_QSPK01000083.1 GCF_003436425.1 Eubacterium sp. TM05-53 | reverse complement strand
TTCATTTAATGTGATTAGATTATTGGTTTTCATATTCAATTAATTTGGCAATCAACAGTCAGGATAAAATAGGTTTTACCGCCGCCTGTACCACCGGCAATTAACATATGAGGGAGCTTGTCATATTCCCACCATATATTTTTCATAAGGCGTAGCTTTCCGCTTTTTGCCTGTACCTCGTCAATGGAAATACGATTGGCAATCATGTCATAAAGCAGGGTATATTCCACATAGGAATCTTTCAGCTCCTTTTCGGTCAGCTCACAATATAAGCCGCTCTCCAGCTTTTTCTCCAAATGCAGGAGCTGTTCCTGATACTTGCCCAGCGTAATTTCTACACGTATCTGAATCAGACCGTTTTTCATGCGGTAATAGACTTTCGGGAAGTAGCTTATCTTTTCTCTTGTCCGGCTGGAAGAATCTTTAAAAATCCCCTCTGATTTTACCTGCTTTGCTTCATACCATTTGTTTTCCAGTATCATTCTGGCTAATTTCTGACGATGATAGAGCTGTTTTATCCAGTCATAGCGATAGCGTTTAATCACCAAAACAAGCAGCAGGCAGATAACACCGGAGCTAATACAGCTTATGGAAAGATAGGGAACATTGATTTCACCTGCTTTTGGTAAATGAAAATCCTGCCAGTTTATCTCTGAGATTGTCTTTGCATGAAACAGGGCAACAACAAGAATAAAAACCGGCAGGAATATTGATACGGCTGTATGAAAGACCAAATCCTTATCGCTTGGTCGAATCCGTTTACCGGAAAGAAGCCACTGTTTCATGTGCCTGTTTCTCCTTTCGATTTGCGTTCTTTACCTTACTTTTCAGATATGGGTTCTTTTTTAGGAGCTTCCCTCTTGAAATTTCCTGAATCCTTCGCCGGCACAATATCATCTGCCTTGATATACCAGTCCACCTCTGCTCCCTGAAAGGTTGCGGTCGCTACCGTATCGGCTACCGGATTGATAAGCTCTACATGTGCGTTATAGTCAAATTCTTTCAGCGGAACGCTTGCAGGAATGCTCACCTGAATCATTCGTCCCTGTCCTTTGGATTTGAGGTCATAGGTACGCTCCTTAATTTCTTCCGAAAGCGTGCCATCTTCCTTTTGAATGCGTACCTCACGGCGAAGTGCGGAGAATTTCAACTCTCCAAATGTCGCTTCCTTTTCTAAGACGATACCGTTTGCTAATCTCATTTCTTTTCCTCGCTTTCTATGCCTTTATCATGTCGTCGGCTTCCAGAATGTAATTGGTAAATCCTCGTGTGCCGATTTTATATCCCTCTGCTCTGATACGGGGATGGATGAGTTTTACTTTTTCCTCAAAGGCAAAGTTCTTTTCGCCTGCTTCTGCCGGAAGTATCACGATAATATCGTCTGCTCTCTGCACATCGGAATAGAGGTTGTAGCTTCTTGATAAGACCGTAAGCTGTCCGTTGATTCTTCTTTGTATGACTTTATCCTCACCGGCAAATTCTAAGTTTCCAAAAGTCTTTTCCATGTTGGGAATAACAAATTTTAGTTCCATATTTTTTCGTCCTTTCTGTGATCTATTGATTTTTATGTTTTCAGCGTATCTTTCGTAGGAGAACGACATTTCCTTTCCAAAGTTTTTCTTTCCATCATTATCACGACCTTTCAAATTAAATACAAAAATAGACACCTCATTGTTGAAGTGTCTACCTTTATGAATATTCAATTTGTGCTGGAGGTATCTATTAAATCTTCACCTTTCAAGGAAAATCGTCGTACCAAAGCTCATTCATACGTAGTAAATCAGTAGTAATTTAATTGGTTTTATTCTTGATAAGGTGCAGTGTCTCCAGTGTTTATGCAGATAATTGGGATTTTATGATGTTTTTCTCCATAAAGATTTTTTAAGAAGATTAATCAAAGATTAAATAGCAAAACTATTCGTTATACATAAGGCTCTTCTTATAATTGTCATACTAAGCAATCAACAGAAATAAAGGTGTTGTTCGAAAACTAATTTCGTTACAACACCTTGTTTTTTATTTATTTCACCACGGATACGTTACTTTCTTTTTTTCATTTGTTTTATCCGACCACATAGAGCTGATATTATGCTCTCTACAGTAATCAGCTACTCTTTTCCCTAGTAACTTTTCTGTTTTATCAAAATTCCTTGCTGTTTTTTTATCCAATACGTGATTATTCCAGCCTTTAAAATATATTTTCCATGGTTCATCACTATCTTTAATCTTATGTTGGCGATAACGAACCAAATACATTGGATCAACAATACGTCTTTTGCATTTGTGAGGCGCATGGTTTGAAATATATTTTAAAAACATGTATGAGGTAAAAACTCCTCCACCTGGTTTTAACTCTAATAAATCGCATAATTTATAAAAATCTTTATCCGTCATTTCAGCTTCGTATCCTTTTTTCAAATAAATGACAGCCGCCCAATTTGTATCTATTGCTCCAATCAACAACTCATATGGAGATGCACCTATATCTAGTATGCATCTGAACTTATAACGTTGATATTGCACTTCAAATTCACTTAAATCTATTTTATTCTCTCGCATATCTGATACCAAATATTTTAAATTCGATAAATATATAGCCATTTTTAGTCCTCCTAATGTTTAAAATAAAAATTCTTCTTCAATAATTTATAACCTTCTCGATAAAGTAAAATCAAATCATCTCCTAATCTTGCTAATTTCGCCGGTTCTATGATCCATTCTTTATCATCTGCCAATGTTTTCGTTGTATTTACATTACTTGTTGATACACTTTTCTTTTTCGTTGGTTTATATCCAATCAGTTTCGCAAAATAATCTTGTGTTTCTGTGTCAGAAGCTTCTAAGATAACTTTAAATGAGAAATTGTTCATCATTGCCATTCTCTCTGATTTACCATACAACAAATCAATATCGGCCATAGATTGTGTAAGGATCATAATTCGTACATGTTTTTTTCTTAGTTTTCTTAAAGCATCTGTAATTTCAAGTTTTCCTAACGAAACAAATTCATCTAAACAAAACAAGATATTCGTCTTACTATCATTAGATCTTTCTGAGAAAAATTCTAAACATTGTGCTGTAATCAAATGTAATAATGGTGCATATAGTTTTAACTTACTGTCATCAATTACCACAAACACGTTCTTTGTTTCCAGTTTACCTGGATCAAAAGATTTAGAACCATCAACCGGTCTACCTATACTTCTTTGAATTGTTTCATTTGTCGCAAATAGCTTTATCACAGCATCACACGCTTGTTTACACCCTGACGTGTTTTGTTCTGAGGCCCCTTCAAACGAATTGATGTACTGAATTGCGTCCCTATTCTTTGTTTCATCGATTCTTGAGAACAAATCCTTCCAGCTACTTTGAAACACCATTTTACAAATATCTATAAAATCATATCCCGCAAAATAGAACGCTATGAATGATGCTGTTAAAATCTTTCGACCTTCGGTATTGTAAAATTGACTTGCATCACTAAAATCATCATTATCCGGCATCATCAGGAACGCCAACTGTTCTAGTAATTCATTTTTCTTTGATTTATCATCAACCAAATCAATTTGATAAAAAACGTTGTAAGGAATAGTACCATTACCAGGTTGATACACTAATTTATTTTCTATATTTACATTCTTAGAAATGTCACCAGAAATATCTATAGTTAAACTCGTACCTTTCCATTTTAATAAGGTTGGAATCAATATAGCCGATGTCTTCCCTACCCCAGATCCACCAAAAACACTAATATGTCCTTCTGCATTTGTTGGAGAATATACTACATTACGTTTTTGAATCCCAAAAATAATACCTTCCGCTGAATCTCTTGAACTTTCTTTCAATAATACATTTGTCTTATTATCTTTTTTTATATAGTTCTTAATAATTGTAAATACCAAATAAACAATTGCCAGTACTAAAACAATAAGAATTATATTGTTCAAATTTTCTAAAATATCATCTATATTCGTCATTGCCATCTTCCTCTAGAATATTGGTGCTCAATTTCTAATTTCCTTTCCATTTCTAGTTCTCGTTCCTGCTTCAATTGCAATACTGTTTTATTTCCACCTTGTTCTCTTGTAATACCAGACATAATAGAACAATCAACTCCCCTGGTCTTCAAATAATGATTCAAATCCGGATGAAATGAACGTAGTTCTTTTCGATTTAATACATCATTGCAGCATATCTTTTCTCCACCATGTTTCTTATCTACTACGACAGGAATAAAGTTAAAATGTAGATGTGGCTGCCCTGATTCATCATTATGTACAATTGCCTGGATTACATTCTCTCTACCATAACGTTCCTCTAAAAAGTCATACGACAATTTGAAAAACGTTTCGTATTGATCTTTCTCAAGATCCTTAGGAGCCGTTACAATCCAGCCAGCCATTACCTTCACATCATTTCTACCATAACAATACAATTGAGATTTTCTTTCCATAAAGTAGTCATAATCCGATTGTCCACGATAAGGTGACAACAAATAATTTAAATTCGATTTATCAGCATCAATATCTTCGTTAGACGGATTCTCAATTGTACGAGCATTGTGACGAAGCAAATTTACGACTGCGGATTGAGTGAATTTTTTTACACTTGCCATTTTTATTTTCTTCTTTCTTTATTTTGTCTTCTATTTCTTTTTTTATTCTGCCATACAAGATATGGCAGTTTTGTTAAAACTTCCACCGCTGCGCTTATCTTGTCCCTGCGGGAGGCATAGCTTTCAATAAAATTGAAAGCTACAAGGGAGCATGCTCCCTTACGATAGTTTTCCTGGAATACTATTTTCTTTCGAAAATGTATTCCAACAAACTATCTATCCCACTAAGCACGCCATACATATCTCATCACTTCCAAGATATTCATGCGTGCTTTTCGCAAGTTGCACTTGCAGGGCTTCATTTCTTCGAAATGATAAGGACTTTGTCCTTACGCAAACATTTCTGGACTTGGAAATGTTTACTATCCTTCTTTTTAGTCATCATCATCAAATAACGAAATAATATTTTCGTCTGTTTTATCAGTAATTTTATTCGCAACATCAATTCTTGATTGATTGAAAAATTGATAGTAATGCTCTAATACAACAGCCACTGTATCTCCAATACGATCCGCCACCTCATATACAGTCAGCCCTAATTTTGAACTTAGATAACATACATAACTGTGTCTTAAGCCATGATAGGTTATATGTGGCAACCCATTATACTCTGCCAATTCTTCCATCCAACGAACTGGTGTATGCCCTCCAATTGGATAATCAAAACCTTTTGATAGCGATGGAAATATATATCCATTTCTTTTAAAGCCTTCAAACCCAGAAAAATAACTTCTCATTTCTTTTACCAGTTTTAATAATGCCTCATCCATGTAAATTGAATATCCATTTCCATTCTTTCTACCATACACATATTTATTTTCTTCATTAATATGATGATTGATATGAATAATGCCTGTATTTCCTTGATATTCAATATCCGTCCATTTCAAAGCTCTTTGTTCCCCTTTTCGACATCCTGTCAAATAGCCAAACATTAAAAAGTATTTGATGTACAACGGATCTGTATGAGATTTAGAGTAAACTTCAGGAATGCTATCAATAACCATTTTAAATTGGTATGGTTCCCAGTATCTTACCTCATTACTACTTTTAATTTTTTTCAAAGGTTTGAAATTGGCTGCATTATTTCGAACCAACATATCATGACTGACCGCATAATTCAACATTGTTTTTATATTTGCACAATTCTTGTTTATGTAGTTAATCGAATAATTTTTTTCAAGCATTTCTCTACTTAACTTTTCTAAATCTGATGTTGAAATTGTTGATATTTTTCGCTTTCCAAGTGGTTTCTTTATATGATTCCTATACCATGACCTTAACTTTTTCGTTGAATTGCTAGGTTGTACAGATAAATATTCAACATACTTCTCAAACAATTCATCCATAGTGACATTTCTATTGATATTCTTATACTTATTTAAATATATCAATTCAAACTCTTTTGCATCTTTCTTCAATAGAAATGGTTCTCCACTATCATTCGTACGAATTGTCGTTACTTTTTTAGTTTTAGGATTCCGATATACAATCCGATATCCTCTTCCATTTTCATTCTTATATACTGCCATTATATGTGCTCCTTTATATCACTTTTGTTGATATGAGGACGAGTAGGACGGGTAGGACACTTTTTTTCTATATAGTATTACACCCGTCCTACCCGTCCTACCCGTCCTTTTTCTTATTTTTGATCCTTTAAATTTTCATCGATTAGAGTTAACGAGTAATATCTACCATTTGTACGTCCAGAAACTTTTTCACATTTAATTCCTTCGTTTCTCAAAAGTTCTGAATTACTTTTTATTTTCTTGCCTAATGAAATTTCTGAAATGGATAGACCTACTTGGGCACACAGGGCTGACATGGTCCCACTGAATTCTTTCCTGATTTGGATAAAGTTTCTTACTTTTGCGATATCCGGGTCAATGTCTTCATATTCTTCATCTGGTATTTTTTCAAATTTGCAAGTTTTCGAATCAAAATACACATTTAAAACCTGTTCTTCGACATTTCTGCCGCCTATTTCAATTT
Source organism: Eubacterium sp. TM05-53 (assembly GCF_003436425.1). GTDB lineage: Bacteria > Bacillota_I > Bacilli_A > Erysipelotrichales > Erysipelotrichaceae > Holdemanella. Next base: position 1,239 of record NZ_QSPK01000083.1, on the reverse strand, counting down.
TCGCTACTTTATCACCTAAACAAGTTCGACTAAGATGTATGAAACTACCATTCAATAATCCGACTAATTTTGTACCTCCAATCGAAACATTATAAGCATTTGAAGCACCTTGTTTACGGTCATGATTTAAAAGCAAAATGTGTAGATCTAAATTTTTTGCAATCCCCTTTACAAAATCTAAATCAGAACGCAATTTCTCATTACTATATTCGTTGTATTGACTTATTGTACGTATATTATCAAACATATCTATCACTACAACTTTTAATTCTTTGATTTTATCCATAGCTTCCTGCAATACCTCTAATAATGTAGGTACATCCTCATTCAATGCTAAACCATCATCATTACCTAATTGGATATATACATCGGTTACAAAATATAGTTTCAAATCAGATTTAACATTCATAGCGTTAATTTTCTGAGATATTGTATCTGCTTCAGAATCAAGACTAATATACAGCACACTAGATTCCCTGGTTTTAAACCCCAAAAAAGGTGTTCCAGAAGCAATACATTTAGCGAAATTAAGAGCTAATGTAGATTTCCCGGATTTTGGTGCACCAGATATTAAGCTGATTTTTCCTTCACCTTTTAAAATATGTTCAATGTATTCATTTTGATGCTCTGTATTTATTTTTTTTATTTCTTCTATATTTAAAAATTCCATAAAAAAAAACACTCCTTTCTCGTATATGAAAAGAATGTTCGATGTCCACATATATTGATATATTTAACAATACATGATAAAATTCAACAGAAGTGTCATCGAACACTTTCATCAGGAACATGTATTCAGGTTGGCAGACTCGCGTACATGTTCTTTTTTTTGTTCATTTACTTCTCGTTCCGCGTTGATGCGAAGTAAATCTACGTCTAATCCAAGATATTCCATAACATATCTATTCGGAATTCCCCACGGACCGAATCTTGAATCATACTTTTTTTCTAATACTTTCACCATATCATTGAAATATGTTTTAGTAAAAATTTTCGTATTGGTTCCAATCAAGTTCAGACAATCAGTATATTTAAGAAATGGTTTTCTTGAAATACGATACTTTTCCGTATAAGTCATATATACCTCCTTTCCATCAAGGGGCATGCCCCTTGTTGAAATTGTATCATATTATATTATTTTATACAATATAATATATGAATCTTTTATTATATATGATTATAAATTGGCTTAACTAGCAATTTGGTGACTTTGCTATAATTCTGCGTTTTATCACTTAT
>NZ_QSPK01000082.1 GCF_003436425.1 Eubacterium sp. TM05-53 | reverse complement strand
GTGACAGCACAACGGGATGTTTATTTGTATAGATGTATAAATATTGCGGGAAGTTGACGGTAGAAAGTCGTTTGACTTTCTATTTTTTTGGTGGTATTTTTTAGTCAGATAAATATTAGTAAAAAATAAATGACTAAAAACAGAGGGCTTATGTTTGTAGGTAGAGAGAATGAGCTAAAGATTTTAAATCGTGTATTTTTATCCAATCGACAAGAATCTGTATTGATATATGGACGAAGAAGAATAGGAAAAACAGAATTGATCAAGAAGGCCATCGAAGATTTCAAAGGGGAGTATATTTATTATGAAGCTAAACAAACTACAGAATTATCCAATGTGGATAGTCTTTCATCACTGATTTCCGATATGTTGAATTTGCCACGCCTAGGCTTTCAGTCAATAGAAGAAGTGTTTGAATTTCTATTTTCGTATGCCAAAGACAAAACAGTTATTTTTGTATTGGATGAATATCCATATTTACGCAGTTGCATGAAAGGGTTAGACAGTATTCTTCAAACTGTGATTGATAAACATTTACATACTTCCCATTTGAAACTTATATTATGTGGTTCTTATGTGGATACAATGAAGTCCTTGATTGAACGAGAAAATCCTTTATATGGTCGATTCACAAGGATTTTAGATATAAAACCGATGAATTATTATGATTCAAGTCTGTTTTATCCATCTTTTTCAAATGAAGATAAAGTAACGTTGTATAGTGTATTTGGTGGTGTCCCATACTATAATCGTTTAATTGATGAATCGTTAAGTGTAAGAGAAAATATCATTGATTTAATTGCTTCACAAAATGGATTATTGTTGAATGAAGTGCCTATGTACTTGAAAAATGAAATCTCAAAAATAAATAATGCGAATGAAGTGTTTGAAACTTTAGCTGCAGGAAATACAAAATTTACGAATATTTTAAATAAATCACATATCGCATCGAGCCCAATTCTTTCGGATGTTTTAGATAAATTGATGAAAATAGGTGTGGTTGAAAAAAAATCACCTATTAATGATAAGAATAATAAGAAAAAAGCTGGGTATTATATTTGCGATAATTTTACATTGTTTTACTATAAATATATCTATAAATATATTTCGCAATTAAATGTAATGAATGAAGATGCATTCTTTGATCGATTTATACAGGATGATTTGTATAAGAGTCATGTTCCATCTGTGTTTGAATGGATTTGTCAACAATTTTTGATTCGAAAGAATAGATTGAATGGATTCGAAGTGCCTTTCTTTGAGATTGGAAAATATTATTATGATGATCCTGTAAATAAGATGAACGGAGAATTTGATGTAGTTACGCAAGATGAAAAGGGATATATATTTTATGAATGCAAGTACAAGAATTCTAAAGTAACACAGGATGTTGTGGATAAAGAGATTGAACAAGTAAAAAATGTGAATATGACATGTTATAAATACGGCTTTTTTTCGAAATCTGGTTTTGATTTAAAGGATGATTCAAATTTAATTCTTTATACGTTGGACGATTTATATCATTCATTTTCAGAAAATAGATGAAAATTATGGTATGATATTCATTGAGGTGAACCTATGAATAAGTTGGAACAGGCGCGTACACAAATTGATGCGATCGATCGTGAAATGGCTAAGTTATATGAAGCCAGGTTGGATGCAGTTAAGGATGTAATTGCGTATAAAATAGAAAATGATTTACCAATTCTAGATTCGGGTAGAGAGCAGGTTGTAATTGAAAAGAATCTGCAGTTTATTCAGAATCCAGATTACAAAGAATATTATGAGTCTTTTATAAAGTTCATTATGAAAGAATCAAAGGTCTATCAAAGAACGTTGCAGTCTCATGATAAAGTCGGATATTGTGGTGTGGAAGGTGCCTTTGGCCATATGGTTAGTGAAAAGTTATTTCCTTCCAATCCAAAAGTAGGAGTTTCTAGTTTTGAGGAAGTCTTTCAAATGGTTGTACATTCAGATGTGCAATATGGTGTGATTCCTTTTGAGAACACAAACTCTGGTTTAGTTGGAGAAGTTTTAGATTTATTAATGGAATATCCAGTGTATATTCAGTCAATTTATGATCAAAAGATTGAACAGTGTTTACTTGGAGTTCCTGGCAGTACATTAAAAGATGTGGAGTGGGTGTATTCAAAGGATCAAGCTCTTTCACAATCTAAAGAATTCTTGAAGGAACTAAATGTACAAACGGTGGCCTATCCAAATACGGCGATGGCGGCTCAATATATTTCAGCACAGAAGGATGTGCATAAAGCAGCTATTGGTGCTAAGGAAAATGCAGAGTTGTATGGCTTAAAGGTGTTGGCTACAAACATTCAAGAAAATGCGACAAACACAACGCGTTTTTTGGTGATTGGCTTAAAGCCACAAATGCAGGGCAATCGCTTTAGTATGGTTTTATCGGTTAAACATGAAAGTGGAGCTTTAGCTAAGATCATTGATTGCATTGCCAAGAATGGATTGAATATGGAAAGCATTCAGTCTAGACCGATGAAAAATAAACCTTTTGAGTATTTCTTCTTTGTTGAAATTGAAGGGGATATGTCAAAGGCGGATGATTGTATTGAGCAGATTCAGTCTGTATGTGAAAGTGTAAAAGTATTGGGAGCATATACTTTAAAGGAGGAAAAATAAGTATGAATTTTGTGAAGGAAAGTGTCAATCAAACACCAATCGTAGATACCGTATTCTCCATTGTTGCCAAGGCAAAAGAAGCTAAGGCTAGAGTGGGAGCTGAAAATGTTGTAGATGCGACAATTGGTTCTTTATATGATGAAGAAGGTACTTTGGTTGCCTTAGACAGTGTTTTTAGTTCATTAAAGAATTTGGATAATAAAGTGTTGGCAGCTTATGCGGCTAGCTTTACAGGAAATCCAGACTTTAGACAAAAAGTATATGACTGGGTATTGAATGGAAATTCACACTTAGAACATGAAGTTATCGCTACGCCTGGAGGAACCGGTGCTGTTGGTATGACTTTACAAGAGTGTTTAGATGAAGGACAAACCGTTATCTTGCCTGAAATCGCATGGGGTTCTTATGCACTAATGGCGCAGATGCACAATCTAAATGTAGAAAAGTATAGTTTGTTTGAAGATGATCACTTCAATTTAAACTCTTTTAAATCAGCATGTAAAAATGTGATGAAAAAACAAAATCGTTTAGTCATTGTGATCAATGATCCTTGTCACAATCCAACTGGCTATTCTTTAAGTGAAGACGAATGGAAAGAAGTTATTTCTTTCTTGAATGAATGTTCAAAAACACATGCCGTTGTATTGTTGAATGATATTGCGTATATTGATTTCTCTTCTAGACAAGAAAAGGCGAAAGAATACTTTACGCAGTTTGATCAAATTGAGAAAAACTTTGTCGTAATTGTCGCATTTAGTTTATCAAAATCAATGACGAGTTATGGACTTCGTTGTGGAGCTGCCATTGTGTTAGGACAAGAAAAAGAAGCGGTTCAACAAGTAAAAATCGTGTTTGAAAAGGATGCGCGTGCGACTTGGTCAAACATCAACAATGGGGCTATGGCAACATTTGTGGATGTATTAAACAATCATAAAGATGCGTATGATCAAGAAAGATTACACTATGTAAATTTATTAAAAGAACGTGGAGATATCTTTGTCAAAGAAGCAAAGGAAGTGGGATTAAAACATTATCCTTACAAAGAAGGATTCTTCGTAACTTTATCTATGGATAATGAAACGCGTGACAAATTCCATGAGGCACTAATGGAAAACAACATTTTTACAGTCAAAGTAAATTTGGGTATTCGTGTTGCGATTTGTTCTTTATCTGTTGAAAAGACAAAGGGACTCGCAAAAAAGATGAAGGATATTTTGGATACAGTAGCTTAATGCTGTATCCTTTTTTTCATCCACATATGTGGGACTCCTTCATCATCGTCGATTTGACCAAATTGAATATAGCCTTGTTTCTTGTAAAATGGGCTGACCCGAACTTGTGCGTGCACCACAATTAAGTCTCCATTTAATTTTTTGATTTCTTTTTCTGCACTTATTAGCAACAAGTTACCAATATGTTGATTTCGATATGCCTTTAATACAGCTACCCTTCCAATGGTGTAATGATCATTTTCTTTGAAAAAGCGGCATGTTCCGATTGGTTTTCCTTCATCAAAGACAACGATATGATGACTAATCGTATCGATTTTATCAAATTCGTTTTCAAAGCCTTGTTCTTTCATGAATACTTCAATACGAATGTCTTTAGCTTCTTGTGGTAAGGTTGTATACGTTTTTGTGTTCATAATCATTCTTCTTTCTTTTCTCATACATTAACAACTCAAAAATGGAAAGTCAAATTATGATATAATAAGGAGTAAGTTAGGTGGGAAGAAGTATGCGTATTTATGAAGAGTCTTTAAATCGTTTTATTAAAAATTCATGGATATATTATGAGGCAAATGATCCTTATTATGCAGGTAAGATTGAGCGTATCTCAATTGAAAGAGTGCATGACAGGATTTTATATTATGAAGTAAAGGCCATTATTCAAACGCGTTGGAATGAGGAAATCATAAATTTTAGAGTGAATGAATATGGAACGGTTTTAACTACAAATTGTACTTGTACACAAGAGACACATAAAGGTTGTGTGCATTTAGTCAGCGTAGTTCGTGCAATCAATGCGATCAATCCACAGACTTTTCCATTTCATGTGGACTATCAACAATATATTGAAGAAAAGAATCGTCAGGAAGAATTGGAAAGAAAACGTCGTAGAATTCATAGTTTAAATCAGGCGGCATTTGATTTTCTAAAAGAAAAACAAGAGGATAAAGTGAATAATTTCTTTAAAGAAAATGAGAATCAAATTCGTTTGACTTTGCATCATACAAATTCATATTATTATGATCAGACGGCGTTTAAATTAAAGATTCAAGTGAGTCGTGCTTATACGGTTAAGAATATTCAAAATCTTTTGCGAGGATTCTTTGAAAAGAGATTAGAGCGTTTTGGCAAGAATGCCAATATCTATTTAACACCAGATGATCTGGATGAGCCAAGTCAATTGATTTATTCGTTCTTGTTGAAATATGCCTTTACTAAAGATTGGCAAAAAGATGGAGAAATCTATTCGGAATGCTTAGATGATTTTTTTGATTTAAATGCATCTTTGCCGGCAGAGTATACGGAATTTAAAACGGATGCAAAAAATATAAAATTAGTTATAAAGTTGGAAGAACATGAAGATTGTTTCGAATTCAATGTGGATTTGGATGATAACTTTTTAATTGGAAACAAACATTTGTATGTGGTGGATTATAAAAATATTACGCGATACACATTGGATGCGGATGGCTTTTTAGCTTCTCTTGCATACAATGTTTCTCAAGAAGATGGTTGGTTGATAGAAAAGAGTGATTTTAGAGCTTTTTATTTACAGTGCTTACAGCCATATATGGATTATATTCAATTAGAAACCAATGTGGATGTGGATAAGTATGCGACGCTTATTGAAAATATTCGTGTGTATTCAGATCTTGAAAATGCGAATATGATTGTATGGGGAAACTATACGGAAAATAATCAAAAAAAGAGTTTCTTCACAAACACAGATTCTAACCAAATTGCCAGTATTGAAGCCATTATTTCGCATTATGCCGTAAAGATTGAAGATAATAAAGCTGTATTTAAAGGTCGAAGTGATGCGTTATATAATTTTTTGGATCATGGAATTCCTTTGATTCAAAAACAGGCGGATGTGTATGTGTCTGAGGAATTGAAACGTTTAAAGAATCGTCGCAGTATGAATTTAAGTGTAAAGGTCTATGTTCAAAATGATTTATTGAAGATGGAACTGGATAGCGATGTGAATGCGGATGAATTGGCGCATATTTTAAATGCGTATCGAAAGAAGAAAAAGTTTTATCAGCTAAAGAATGGTGAAATGATTGATTTGGAAGACACGGGTTTGGAACAGTTGGATGAATTGGCTTCTACAATGAATTTAACCACTAAAGATTTCAAGAAGGAGACAATTGAAAAACCAGCATATCAGGCTTTCCATTTAATGGATGTGGATTCAGAATTGGATGTTCGCAATGATGATTCGGTTACAGAATATACAGATCGATTAATGAAAGTGAAAGAACAAACGATTCAATTGAAGGATACGTATACATCTTTATTGCGTACTTATCAGCAGCAGGGTATTCAATGGCTGTATGATTTGAAAAATATGAATTTAAATGGGATTCTTGCCGATGATATGGGACTAGGAAAAACCATTCAAGTATTGGTGTTCTATGAACAATTTGTTTCAAAGGATAAACCAAGTTTGATTGTATGTCCAAGTAGTCTGATGTATAACTGGATGTCAGAAATTGAAAAGTTTAAGATTGGTGTGGACGCCGTTTGTGTGACGGGACCACAAGAAGTTCGTAAAGAGATTATTCAGGAGAATCACGAACTTTACATCACGACATATGATTATTTGCGTAGGGATGTTGAATTATATATGCCTATGGAATTTGAATATATCGTTTTGGATGAAGCACAATTTATTAAAAATCCTAAGACAAAGAATGCACAAAGTGTAAAGGCTTTAAAGAGTAAACATCGTTTGGCATTAACTGGAACGCCAATTGAGAATAGTTTAAGTGAATTGTGGAGTATTTTTGATTTCTTGTTGCCTGGTTATTTGTATAGTTTGAATTATTTCACGAAGAATTTTGAGAAACCCATTCAGATGGGGGATGATGACAGGCAATCTCAACTTCAAAAGTTAGTATCTCCATTTATTTTGCGTAGAACGAAAAAACAAGTGTTAAAGGATTTGCCGGATAAGGTTGAGAAAGATATGTGGCTAAACTTTAGTCCGGAAGAGAAGCAGTTGTATCTTGCGAATTTGGCCCAAGTCAATGAGCAGTTTCAGCAACAATTAGAATTGGAACAAGTGGATTCGATTTTGATCATTGCGATGATGACGCGTCTTCGTCAGATTTGTTGCGAACCAAGGATGTTGTATGAAAACTATAAGGGTGAGAGTACAAAGTTTACAATGTGTCTTGATTTGATTGAGACACTAAAAGAGAATGGTAAGAAGGTCTTGTTGTTTTCAAGTTTCACAAGTATTTTCGATTCTTTTATTGAAGAGTTTAATCAGCGTGGCATTAAATATCATATGATTACGGGTGCAGTCGATAAGAAGAAGCGTAAAGAAGAGGTGGATGCTTTTCAAAATGATGATTCGGACGTGTTCTTGATTTCGTTAAAGGCTGGTGGAACTGGACTAAATCTGACAAAGGCACAAGCTGTGATTCATTATGATCCTTGGTGGAATGTGAGTGCACAAAATCAAGCGACCGATCGTGCATATCGTATTGGTCAGACAAAGAATGTGTTAGTGTATCAGTTGTTGATGAAGAACACAATCGAAGAGAAGATCTACGAGATGCAGAAGCGCAAAAAAGAGATGAGTGATGTATTTGTCGAGAATTCAAAGGGTGGAATTTCGACTTTATCGAAGGAAGAATTAAGGGATTTATTCTCAATGGAATAGGAACTATATATTTTTTGTTACTATTCACCGATAATCAATAAAAAAGCTAATCAACAAAAAACTTGTCAATAGGGTTTATCCCCAATTTTAAAAAAATTTTAAGACATCTTATGCGTGCGTAAGATGTCTTAAATGCGTTTTAAGCACCTTATTTTTTGATGTCCTTTTATATTGTGTTTTATGAATTTGTTGTATCTGTGTTTATTTATATGTTTCCTGGTGGTTTCTTATTTCTTTTAACAATTGGAAGAAGTCCTTTTATGGCTTGGAGTTTTCCACATCTTTCAGTTCAAAAAGTAGTGGTATG
>NZ_QSPK01000081.1 GCF_003436425.1 Eubacterium sp. TM05-53 | reverse complement strand
GCTTTTCACATGCCGCATTCCCATGTTCCGAAACCAAAATCTTAATATATAAAAAAAGACCGATACAAAATGTATCAGTCCTTAGTTTCTATAAGTTTAATTAAGCGTCAATTTCAGTAACGTTACCAGCACCTACAGTGTGTCCACCTTCACGGATAGAGAACTTAGTACCAGTTTCGATAGCGATTGGAGCGATCAATTCAACGTTCATAACAACGTTGTCACCAGGCATTACCATGTCAGTTCCTTCTGGCAATGTGATTACACCTGTAACGTCAGTTGTACGGAAGTAGAATTGAGGACGGTAGTTAGAAACGAATGGAGTGTGACGTCCACCTTCTTCTTTTGTTAAAACATAAACTTGTGCTTTAAATTTAGTGTGAGGGTGTACACTTCCAGGTTTAGCTAATACTTGTCCACGTTGGATTTGGTCACGTGCAATACCACGTAACAATGCACCAATGTTGTCACCTGCTTCAGCAACGTCTAATTGTTTGTGGAACATTTCCAAACCAGTTAATACTGTTTTTTGAGTGTCTTTGATACCAACGATTTCAACTTCGTCGTTTAAGTGAGCTTGACCACGTTCAACACGTCCTGTAGCTACTGTACCACGACCAGAAATTGTCATAACGTCTTCGATTGCCATCAAGAATGGTTTATCCATTTCACGAGCTGGATCTGGAATCCAAGTATCAACAGCGTTCATCAATTCGTAGATTGATTCTTCGTATTTAGGATCTCCTTCAAGAGCTTTTAAAGCTGATCCACGGATAACTGGAGTTTCGTCTCCGTCGAATCCGTATTCGTTTAATAATTCACGAACTTCCATTTCTACTAAGTCGATTAATTCTTCATCATCAACCATATCGCATTTGTTTAAGTAAACAACGATATATTTAACACCTACCTGACGTGCTAACAAGATGTGTTCACGTGTTTGAGGCATAGGTCCATCAGATGCAGCAACTACTAAGATTGCTCCGTCCATCTGAGCAGCACCAGTGATCATGTTTTTTACATAATCGGCGTGGCCTGGACAGTCAACGTGTGCATAGTGACGTTTTTCTGTTTGGTATTCAACGTGTGCAGTGTTGATAGTGATTCCACGTTCTTTTTCTTCTGGAGCACCATCGATTTGGTCATAAGCTTCAGCTTTAGCCATACCTTTTTTAGCTAATACTGTTGTAATAGCTGCTGTTAATGTTGTTTTACCGTGGTCAACGTGACCGATAGTACCAATATTAACGTGAGTTTTACTTCTGTCAAATTTTTCCTTAGCCATTTATAATTTCCTCCTAAATGCTAACATATTTCATACAATAAATATTGTATTTCAGAACCAAGCGAAAATCAACTAGTTTTCGCTTGAATTCTCTTTAATAATTTTTTCTGCAATACTCTTTGGAACTTCTGAATAGTGGTCGAACTTCATAGAGTAGTTTCCACGTCCCTGAGTAAAGCTACGTAAGTCTGTAACATATCCGAACATTTCTGATAATGGAACATGAGCACGAACGATTACAGCATTTCCACGTTCTTCCTGTTCAGTAATTTGTCCACGACGACTTGAAACGTCACCCATAACGCTACCTAAGTATTCACTTGGTGCAGTTACTTCTACGAACATAATTGGTTCTAGAATAGCAGGTTTACATTTCTTTCCAGCTTCTTTCAATGCCATACTAGCGGCAATCTTATAAGCCATTTCACTAGAGTCGACATCGTGGTATGATCCATCAAATAATGTAGCTTTGATATCGATTACTGGGTAACCTGCAACCATACCATTTTCCAATGCTGCTTCCAAACCTTCTTGAGTTGGTTTGATATATTCTCTAGGTACGCTACCACCAACGATAGCATCAACAAATTCAAATCCTTTTCCTTCGTTTGGTTCGAATTTGATCCATACGTGACCATATTGTCCACGACCACCTGACTGACGGATATATTTTCCTTCACAATCAGCAGCCTGACGAATTGTTTCACGGTAAGCAACTTGTGGTTGTCCAACATTTGCTTCAACTTTAAATTCACGACGTAAACGGTCAACAATGATATCCAAGTGAAGTTCACCTACACCGGCAATAATTGTTTGTCCTGTTTCTTCGTTTGTATATGTTTTGAAAGTAGGGTCTTCTTCTGCAAGTTTTGCAAGAGCCAATCCCATTTTGTCTTGGTCAGCTTTAGTTTTTGGTTCCAAAGACAATTCGATTACTGGTTCAGGGAATTCCATAGATTCAAGGATGATTGGGTGATCTTCATCACACAATGTATCACCTGTTGTAGTAACCTTTAAACCAACAGCAGCAGCGATATCACCTGAATAAACTTCAGTGATTTCTTTACGTGCATTGGCATGCATCTGAACGATACGTCCGAAACGTTCTTTTTTATCTTTTGTTGAGTTTAATACATAGCTTCCTGCTTTTGCAGTACCTGAATAAACACGGAAGAAAGATAATTTTCCAACGAATGGGTCTGTAGCGATTTTAAATGCTAATGCTGAGAATGGTTGATCATCACCAGGGTGACGAACGTCTGGTTCTCCATCTAATGTAGTACCCTTAATTGAAGGTACATCTAATGGACTTGGTAAGTAATCTACTACTGCATCCAATACTAATTGAACACCTTTGTTCTTATATGCAGATCCACATAATACTGGGAAGAAGTCTCCATTACATACAGCAATACGTAATACACGTTTGATTTCTTCGATTGAAGGTTCTTCACCTTCTAATACTTGCATCATGAAATCTTCATCATAATCTGCTAAATAATCTAATAATTTAGCACGGTATTCTTCCATAAGATCTACCATATCTTCTGGAACTGGGATTTCAGTGATTACACGACCATAATCTCCACTAAATTCGTAAGCTTTTCTCTTGATGATATCAATGATAGCTTCGAAGTCTGATTCAGCACCGATTGGTAACTGAATTGGACAAGATTTAGCTCCTAAACGATCGATGATTGTATTGCATGACATTAAGAAGTCAGCACCTGTAGCATCCATTTTGTTACAGAATACAATACGTGGAACGTTATATTCAGTAGCTTGACGCCAAACTGTTTCAGTTTGAGGTTCAACACCTGCTTTGGCATCTAATACTGTTACGGCACCATCTAATACACGTAAACTACGTTCAACTTCTACTGTGAAGTCTACGTGGCCTGGTGTATCGATGATATTGATACGGCATTCTTTACCAGTTCCGTCTGTCTTTCTCCAGTGAGCTGTTGTAGCAGCAGAAGTGATAGTGATACCACGTTCTTGTTCTTGCTCCATCCAGTCCATTGTACTAGCTCCATCGTGTGTTTCACCAATCTTGTGATTTACACCAGAGTAGTAAAGAATACGTTCTGTTGTTGTTGTTTTTCCGGCATCGATGTGAGCCATGATACCGATGTTACGAGTTTCGTGTAAAGCATATTCTCTAGCCATATTTCTTTACTCCTTCTCTTACCAACGGTAGTGAGCATAAGCCTTGTTAGCTTCTGCCATTTTGTGAGTGTCTTCACGTTTTTTAACACTGGCACCAGTTCCATTAGAAGCATCGATAATTTCGGCTGCTAATCTCTGTTCCATTGTTTTTTCGTTACGTAAACGTGCGTAGTTTACGATCCAACGAAGTCCTAAAGTCAAACGACGTTCGTCGCTTACTTCAACTGGTACTTGGTAGTTGGCTCCACCTACACGTCTAACTTTCAATTCCAATTGAGGCATAACGTTTTCTAAAGCTTGTTCGAAAACCTCCATTGGTGCTTTTCCTGTTTTTACTTCTACGATTTCAAACGCGTTGTACAAAATAGTTTGTGCAACCCCTTTTTTACCATCAATCATGATTTTGTTGATCAAACGAGTAACCAACTTAGAGTTATAAATTGGGTCGACTAGTACGTCACGTTTCGCAATGTGTCCTTTTCTAGGCATCTAATTTCCTCCTTTCACGATTGATCTATTTCTTAGGTCTTTTTGTTCCGTATAATGAACGAGATTGTTTACGGTCATTTACACCAGCACAGTCCAAAGTTCCACGAACGATGTGGTAACGAACACCTGGTAAGTCTTTAACACGTCCACCACGAATCAATACAACACTGTGTTCCTGTAAGTTGTGCCCGATACCTGGAATGTAAGCTGTAACTTCCATACCATTACTTAAACGAACACGCGCATATTTACGAAGTGCTGAGTTTGGTTTCTTAGGTGTCATAGTACCAACACGAGTACAAACTCCACGTTTTTGTGGACTTGATTGGTTTGTTGGTTTAGACTGCAATGAGTTGTAACCACGGTTCAAAGCTGGAGACTTTGAAACGTTTTGACTGGCCTTACGACCTTTACGAATCAACTGGTTGATTGTAGGCATAAGATCCTCCTTTCAAAATTTTCAATTTCCAAGCAAACGAAGCCGGGTGGGTCTTGCCCATCCATTAAATATAGGCTCTTTTCAGAACCTATTTTCGCATGCAATACTAAGATACAGTATTCGGCATGATTTGTCAATTCTTTTTTATTGATTTTTTATAAAAAATTTTATACGCATTCCCCATTCATTAAAGTATAATATAGACAAGAATAGAGGTATGTTTATGAAACACAAAATTGTATTTTTCGACATGGACGGAACACTTTACCAAACCGAAAATGACGTTATTCAAGAAAGCGCATTAGACGCTATACAGACACTAAAAGATAAAGGGTATATTGTCTGTGCGGCAACTGGCCGTCCCTTAAATCAAATGAAACTTATATTACAACGCGTTCAATTTGATTATTATGTATTGATCAACGGAAGCTACATTCTAGACAAAGATTTTCAAGAAATCGGAAGCTATCCAATCTTACAAGACAATGTGAATGACTTAGTCAATTTCAGCAAAAAACATGAAACAGGTCTGATGTTTCACTTTGGAGATGCCACATACATTTACAACAACTTTTACCCAATGTATGACTTTTGTAAATACTGCAACGTACTAGATTCACTATTCTACGACCCTAGTCAGTCCTATCATTTAAGGCACAAAGCCTTTAATGCCGTAGTTCTTACTAAAGATAAAAAATTAGTTGACCAATTTATGGAAACTCACCCAAATCTAAGGAACGATTTAATTAACGTTAAAACCGATGGATTCTGCTTCGATATCTTCAATGCTGATAATGATAAATCAAAAGGCATTGAAATGATTCTTGAAAAAACAGGATTCACATGGCAAGATACCATCTGTTTTGGAGATAGCACAAATGATATCCATATGTTAAAGAAAGCCGATATTGGCGTTGCGATGGGAAATGCGAGTGATTTTGTCAAAAGCTACGCAAATTTTGCCACAACATCTACATACGATAACGGTATCTATAATGCAGTCACAAAAATATTAAAAGACGAATAAACATATATAAAAGACATCATCGCAATTAGAATGATGTCTTTTTTAGTATCATAATCGTATCATTTAAGTCCATACTCATTAAATGAACAGAAAAAAAGCCTTTATCTAAGGACAAAGGCTTTAATTACTTATTAAGCTTAAATTACTTAATTTCTACAGTAGCTCCAGCAGCAACTAATTTTTCTTTAATTGATTCTGCTTCTTCTGGAGATACGTTTTCTTTAACAGCAGCTGGAACACCATCTACTAATTTCTTAGCGTCAACTAATCCTAAACCAGTGATTTCACGTACAGCTTTGATTACAGCAACTTTTGTTCCACCAACATCTGTTAATGTAACAGTTACTTCGCTAGGTCCTGCAGCTTCTTCAGCAGCAGCAGCTGGAGCAGCAACAGCAGCAGCAGCTACTACACCAAATTTTTCTTCGATTGCACTTACTAAGTCGTTTAATTCTAAAATTGTTGCTTCTTCTAAATAAGAAAGAATTTCTTCTTGAGTTAATTTAGCCATTTTATTTTCCTCCTATAATTAATTACGCAGCAGCTTCTTCTGTAGCTGGTGCTTCTTCTGTTTTTACAGATCCGTTTTCTTTAGCTTCTGCCAATGCTTTAACAGTCATAGCAAATTTGATAACTGGAGCATTTAAGCAAGATGCGAATTTAGCCAACATACCTTCTTTGTTAGGTAATGCAGACAATTTTTGGATAGTAGCTTCGTCTACCATAGCTCCATCCACGATACCAGTTTTTAATACCAATGCTTCATGTTTTTTAGCAAATTTAGCTAATACACGAGCAGGAGCAACTGGATCTTTACCAAATGCCAATGCGTTAGGTCCAACTAAAGTTTTTGCGAAATCTTCGTGACCTAATTTTTCAGCTGCACGACGAGCGATTGCGTTACGGTAAACTTTGAATTCAACGTCTTCTTCACGCAAAGCACGACGAAGTTCTGTTACTTCCTTTACTGATAATCCACGGTATTCTACTAATACAACACTACTAGCAGCTTCCATTTTTTCAGATAAGGCGATAACGTCAGCTTCCTTTTGTGCAAGGATGTCTTTGTTCATTCGATCCACCTCTTCTTTCATCTATTGTAACAATATTCAAAAGAAAAGCCCGCATCAAAGACGGGCTAATTGTGCAAAGTCAATGCATCATACCCTCGGTAACATGATTAAGCATACGCCGTTACTGTCTTTGGAATATTGATAACAATCTGTAGTTTAATTTATTTTACTAGATTTGTCAATTACTTAACGATTTCAACGTGGATTCCAGGACCCATTGTTGTTGAAACAACTAAGTTCTTCATGTATGCACCTTTAACAGTTGCAGGACGAGCCTTAGCAATTGTAGCGAAGATTGCATTGAAGTTTTCAACTAATGCTTCATCAGTAAAACTTGTTTTACCGATAGCTAAGTTGATATTTCCTTCTTTATCTACACGGTAAGTAACTTTACCTTTTTTAATTTCATCAATAGCTTTAGCAACATCCATTGTTACTGTACCAGTCTTAGGGTTTGGCATTAATCCTTTAGGACCTAAAACACGTCCTAAACGTCCTAATTGACCCATCATATCTGGTGTAGCTACTAATACATCAAAATCGAACCAACCTTTAGAGATTTTTTCGATAATATCTGCACCACCAACGAAATCAGCACCAGCAGCCTGAGCTTCTTTTTCTTTTTCGCCTTGTGCAACTACACAAACGCGTTGTGTTTTACCAGTTCCATTAGGTAATACCATAGCCCCACGGATTTGTTGATCAGCGTGACGAGGGTCTACGTTTAAACGGAAACTTACTTCAACACTTGCGTCGAATTTTGTTTTACTAGTTTCTTTAGCTAATTTAACAGCTTCTTCAATTGAATAAGTTTTTGAACGATCAACTAATTTAGCTGCTTCAGCATATCTCTTACTTACTTTTGCCATTATTGATGTTCCTCCTATTCAAATCCTTCAACCTTGATACCCATGTTACGTGCAGTACCAGCAACAATACGCATTGCAGCTTCTACATCGTTGGCATTCAAGTCTGGCATTTTGTACTCAGCAATTTCTTTTAATTGATCAACTGTAATTGTACCAGCAACTACTTTTTGATCTCCACTTGCTTTTTGTACGTTTGCTGCTTTTTTCAATAAGTTAGCAGCAGGTGTTGTTTTCAACACGAAATCAAAACTCTTATCTTCATAAGCAGTAATGACAACTGGAACAATATCACCTTTACGATCTTTTGTTGCATCATTGAAAGCTGTACAGAACTGAGGCATGTTGATACCAGCACTTGCTAATGCTGGACCTGGTTTAGCTCCACCAGCTTGGAACTGCAACTTACAAACTTTTGTAACTTTTTTCTTGCTCATAAGACGTTCCTCCTATATTTTGTCCTATGCTGTGGTAATACGAACAGTTACGCATTCTCCCACGCATGCCTATTTACTATACACCACTATAATCTGTGATGCAAGCTCATTTTAGAAAAAAATTAGAGAAAATCATCGATTCTCTCTAATCATTCGCATCCTCCTTCATACGAAGAATTGATTTTTTATACTTATCCATCTTCTTCTGCGCTCTTTCATCATCATGATCATATACTTCACTTCTCAAATCCGATTGGAATTCATAAATATCAGACTGCATATCCGACCAAACATCATATATATCCGATAAACAATTCGACCAATCATTGTAAGCATCCGAACTTGCATCACTCCACACATCGTAATCTTCCGTATCATATGCATCTTTAATAATTCCATCATAATATATATCATACATATCTTTTACAGTCTTATCATATATCTCATACAAAGCCTTACCCGCATCTTCATATATGTACTCATAGATGCCACTCAAATCTTTATACTTCACTTTATATGATACATCCTCATTCATAATCAATTTAGCATACTTATAAGCATATTCCCTCAATCGAACGGACAACAACTCTGTCTGTTTTAAAGCATCATCATAATACGCTTTTACCTTATCTACATTTTTCGTATATACATCAAAATCTGTTATTTCTTCACTCAAAGCATCCCTTTCACTCTCTAACTTTGCCTTTGTGCCCTCAACATCCTTGATTGCCATTTCCTCTATTTCATCAATCGTAGAAGCAGACACCTCAATTACATTCACGTTCACTTTTCGTTCTACATCATTCTTGACAACAGGTGTACTTGTACAACCACTAAGAATCAAACACAAACCTAAACACATTAACTTTTTCATTATTTCCTCCATTTCCCCGCGCCTAAAGTCGCGCGGACACAAATACTTTATTAA
>NZ_QSPK01000080.1 GCF_003436425.1 Eubacterium sp. TM05-53 | reverse complement strand
CGCATAAGTGATAAAACGCAGAATTATAGCAAAGTCACCAAATTGCTAGTTAAGCCTTTTCTTTTCTTTGCTTACTTTTAAAGTATCAGCCATATAGACCTCCGGCTTAGGATCGTAACCCTTAAGTTCTCTATGACTATTATACTTGTTTACCCAGTTTAAAACAGTACTACATTCAAGTATTCCATACTTAGCTGCCTAATCCAGGGAGGATCCATGACCTTGAAGATATTCTTGAACAACCATCTCCTTAAACTCTTTCGAATACTTATTGTTTGTACTCTTATGATCAAAAATTGAATGGCCGTTTACACGATAGCTATTCACCCATTTTCGAACTAAGCCAGCTCCGCATTTACCCATGTTCAATTCAATCTTTATTTGTTCTGCAGATTTTCTTCCACTTAAATAGTCTTCACAAGCCTGTACCTTTTGTTCTTTTGTATATTTAGCTTTTCTTCCCATATAAAAATCCCACCTTTGTAGTTTCACATCGATGGGATAATTTTAATTATTTCGTGTGTCTACCTCGGTGGGATTATATCAATGGCTTGATTGCTTTTTTATTTATATGCATGATATTTTTGATGGGTTATGCTTTTAAAAATCCTATATTATTATATTCTACAAATCCAGAAGTAGAGATCAATCATGAATATGATCCAAAGACAAACATTCAACAAGTCTTCTATCATTCGGATTCTAGTGTTCAAGTTTCAAGTGATATCGATACTAAAAGAGTAGGTAATTATACAGTTACTTATCAAATAAAAGACTATAAAAAAACGTGTACAGTCTCAGTAAAAGATACGAAAGCGCCAAAGCTAAAAGTTAAAACGTACACCACCGACTTAAAAGAAGATGTGAAACCCAATTCTTTTGTAGAAAGTGTTGAAGATGATTCAAAGGTTACCTTATCTTTTAAAAATAAAGTGACTAAAGATGAAAAACAAACAGTGACGATCATAGCTAAAGATACATATGGAAATTGCACAATGAAGGATACGACACTTACGTTAAAAAAAGATACTGAAAAACCTGTTATTAGTACAGATCCAATTAATGTCTATACAGATTCAAAACCGAACTATAAATCTTATATTGAAGTAATGGATAACTTAGATTTAAATCCAAAGATCAAAATCGATTCTTCAAAAGTAAAGACAAAAAAAGAAGGCACTTATAAATTAACGGTTACGGCAACGGATCGTTCTGGCAATAAGGCTAAGAAAAAGATTAGTGTCGTTGTTGAGAAACCTACAAAAGTCGTTTATCTAACATTTGATGATGGTCCAAGTGAAAATACAGATAAAGTCTTAAAGATACTAAAGAAATATGATGCGAAAGCTACATTCTTTGTGACTGGAAACAATCAAAAATATAATGATTCCTTTCGAAAAGCAGAAAAACAAGGAAATACAATTGCACTTCATACATATACGCATGATTATGCGACTGTCTATTCGTCTACAGAAGCATATTTTAATGATTTACAACAAATACGTGATATGGTTAAACAAATCACAGGAAAAGCTCCAAAATATATTCGTTTCCCTGGTGGTTCAAGCAATATGGTTTCTGCCAACTACTCTCAGGGTATTATGTCAAAACTTGATAGTATGGTACATGAAAGAGGTTATGAATATTTTGACTGGAACTGCTCAAGTGGGGATGCCGCATCAAACAGCGTACCTGCTCAAACAATCGTCGATAACTCAACGAATTGTAACTATGATCAAATTATGTTGTTATTCCACGACTCAAGTCCTAAAACTTCTACAGTTGAAGCTTTGCCAGCCATCATTGAAAACTATAAAAGTCGTGGTTATGTATTTAAAGCGATCAGTGATGATACACCCATATTCCATCATGGAGTCAATAATTAAGTCAGCAATTTGCTGGCTTTTTTTATACAAAAAAATCGAAGGAATTAACCCTCGATTACTGCTTTGTAGTACTTTAATAGATCTTGTATCAATTCAATACTTTCTTCAACCTGATCTTCATTCATCACAACAACTTTTGTGTAGTTATGTAAAAGTATAGGTCTAGAAACATTATATGTTTCTGCCAAATGATTGACCCAATCCTCTGCTTCTAAGCCTTGCTGCTTTGTAATAACACCTTCTGATATAATTACACCTTTTACGTCTGCAAGCGATACGGGAACACTCCATTTGATAAGTCCTGCATGACATGCATACTTTTGCGGTTTATTTGATTTTAAAGCTCCTGTATAATTTTCAAATGTACATTCATCACATTGATGTAATGCAGATGAACTTGTTTTTAAACATTTACAAAAGAAATTCTTTTCCTTTGCACTGCTAATTTCTGTCTCGTCTTGCACGAAATAGCATCTTAATCCAGTAATATGGTAATACGCATCCATTACCTTTTTGATTGCTTCTTCAGGCAACATAAATAACACCTCAAATCCTTTTCTTATCTTAATTAAATCACTTTCAGTGACCGATTTCAAGCATATTGTAAGCCGTTTCAATTACTTTTTTTGTAAATTAAAACCAGATGTTTCCACCTGGTTTCTTGGATTATTAAATTCCTTTTATTTTATGAAATGCATGCTGTGCTGCAATGGCACCATCATTACATGCTGTAATAACCTGTCTTAAATTTTTGTCAATGACATCGCCTGCTGCATAAATTCCTGGAATTTTTGTTTGACGATCATCATCGACTAGAACATAGCCACGCTCATTTAATATACCTAAATCTTGTACACAATCCGTATTTGGATCTTGTCCAACATAAGGGAAGATACCTGAACATTCTATAACTTGTTTTTCATGAGTATCCACATTTTCAAGTTCAATACCGGATACTTTTCCTTCCGAACTTAAAATTTGAACAGGAATATGCTTCTTAATGACATGAATCTTTGCGTTATCTTCAATTTGTTTTTGAATATGCTCTTCAGCTCTAAATACGTCTCTGCGAATCACAATCGTTACACTGCGCGCAAGCCCGGCAAGATAAATCGATTCCTCTAATGCCGAGTTTCCTCCACCAATCACTACAACCTCTTTATCTCTAAAAAATGCACCGTCACAAACTGCACAGAAAGAAACACCATGTCCTAGATTTTCATTTTCCCCAGGAATATTCAATAAACGTTCCTTTGTTCCTGTCGCAAGAATGACAGCTTTCCCTTTCACAACATTCCCATCGTTTAAATATACATTTTTATTTTCATCGATTTTATTGACTTCACCATACGCATATTCAGCTTGAAAAGATGTTGCTTGTTCAAACATATCCATTGCCAACTGTGTACCTTCAATATCTTTTATACCTGGATAATTACTGATTTTATTTGTCTTAATCAATTTTCCACCTGGCGCTCCATTTTCTAATATCAAAGTTTTAAGTCCTGCCCTTGAACCATATAATGCTGCGCTTAAACCAGCAGGGCCGGCACCAACTATTACCAAATCGTATTGTCGCTCCATATGCGATCCTCCTTACATAATGATACTAACTGCATTAAATCATCGATGACCTTACATGGATGTGCTTTTTCTAAAGCTTCGCGTTGTTTTTCATCTACACTAAACCCTACAGAATAGGCAGCCATATTTTTTGCGGCTACAATATCCGCAACATTATCACCAACATAAATACAATCGTCATGACTAGTATGTAATAAGTTGCATGCTTCAATCAAGCCAGATGCACTTGGCTTAGGTTCGGGCAAATTTTCTTTTCCCAATACAACCTTGAAATAGCCATCTAAACCAGCTTGTTTTAGTCCTCTTTTCACAACTTCAATACGCTTATTTGATACTACCGCACACTGTATATTTTCTTCTTTTAACCCCTCTAGCATTTCCTTGGCATGAGGCACTTCCTTTAATAGATCTTTATGCAAAGCCTTATTGATTACTTGATAACGATCAATAATACTTTGTACCTGATCTTCCGGGAAATATTTTGAGAAAGTTACTTCTAGCGTTGGTCCAAAGAATGAATATAGTTCTTCATTTGATAATTCATAGTCGGGTTTTAATTCTTTAAAAACTCTTCTAAAGGTTTCAAAAACCAATTGTTGTGAATCAATCAATGTTCCATCCAAATCAAACAAAACAACCGGTTTCTTTTTCCAGTGAAATGCTTTATGAAATACACCCATTAAGCCAAGACAACCAACAACCATTAAGGCTAAAGATACAAGTTGAGCTGTACGAAGGCCAAGTACCATTAGAGAATCTGTTCGCAAGCCTTCAATCACAAAACGCGTAATTCCATACCATACCATATACATAAATCCACAATCACCGCGTCTTTTGTACCAATACTTACGGAAAATAAATGTAATAAACAAGAATCCTAATAGATTACATACACTTTCAAATAAGAAAGTTGGCATACGATAGGCTCCATCAATAAACATTTGATTTTTAATAAATGCTGGATAGTGAGTATAAAAACTCTCAGATACAATACCACCATAGGCTTCTTGGTTCATAAAGTTTCCCCAACGACCAAAGGCTTGTGCCAATAACACTGTTGGCATAATCAAATCAAACATTCTAAGAAATGAAATTTTACGTTTTTTAAAGAAATATAAACTGAATATAAATCCTGCAATCAATCCACCATGAATGGCCAAGCCACCGTTCCAAATGGCTACAATTTCATTTAGGTGTGAAGAATAATAATTCCATTCAAAAATGACATACCATGCTCGAGCTCCTAGAATTCCAATAAACAACATAGGAACTACATAATCATCTAGAACTTCAGGTGCATATCCCCATTTTTTCATTGTTCTTTGACATAGTAAATATGCACATAAGGCGCCTGTTAAAATTAAAACGGCATACCAAGCAATTTCTAAAGATCCAAAAGAAACAAATATTCTAGTGTTTGGAAACAGATGCATCGAATTCCTCCTTCTTATTCTCAGAGATTTGTGCTAACACTCGCTCTTCAAATTCTTTAGCTGAATCTAAGCCATCTTTCAACAATAAGAAGTTTGTCACAGCTGTTTCAATCACAGACGACATCGGACGTCCTTGAGAAACCGGAATCGTCATCTTTAAAATTTTGATTCCTAAAATCTCATTGTATTCTTTTTCTTCAATTCCAACTCGATCGTATTCATAAGAATCATTAAATGGTTCTAAATCAATTTGAAATTCTATTTGTGTTTCATGGGCAATGGCTCCTACTCCATACATACGAGAAATATTGATAATTCCAACACCTCTAAGTTCCATGAACCCTTCTAACATAGGTGTCGTTCTTCCTATCAATTCGTTGTGTATTTTGTAACAATCAATACGATCATCACCAACTAATTGGTGGCCTCGTTTGATAAGTTCCAAGGCAATTTCACTTTTTCCCATGCCACTTCTACCTGTAATCAATACACCAACACCAAATACACGCACTAACTCTCCATGAATGACTACAGATTCTGCAAGACATTCATCCAAATAGTTTGTGATACTAACAATTGCGTGAGATGTTTGATGTTCTGTTTTAAATACAGGGAAGTTTTTACGCTCGGCTATTTCCTTTAAAACAGGAGGACATTCATGTCCATGTGCAACCACAATACATGGTGTATTGTCTCCTGTTAAAAATTCAAAAGAACGACGTTGAGATATTTCGTCCATCTGCTCTTCGATATATCCTATTTCTTTATCCCCAAGCACGACAAGACGTTTTGTTTGTGTATCCGGAAAATATCCGGCTAATTCTAATCCTGGACGATTTGTATCAGCCAAAGTTAATGGACGATTTAATGAGTCTGAATCTCCAGTCACGATAGTCCACATGAATTTTTTAGCTAGATCACGAACAATTACTTTTGCCATGGTCTCCTCCTTTTTTTAACAATGGTTTTAAATATTGACCTGTATAACTCTCTTTACATGCAGCGACCTTTTCTGGAGTTCCCGTACAAATCACAGTACCTCCTCCTTGTCCACCTTCAGGTCCCATATCTATAATTTGATCTGCACATTTGATCACATCCAAATTGTGCTCTATTACTAATACTGTATCACCATGTTCTACTAGGCGTTGTAGAACTTCAATCAATTTCTTTACATCATCACTATGCAAGCCTGTAGTTGGTTCATCAAGCACAAATAATGTTTTCCCTGTTGCCTTCTTTTGAAGTTCACTTGCTAGTTTAACACGTTGTGCTTCACCACCTGATAAAGTTGTAGCACTTTGACCTAACTTGATATAAGAAAGTCCTACATCGTTTAGTGTTTGTAGTTTATGTTTGATTTTTGAAACATTGCTGAAGAATTCCAATGCTTCTTCAACTGTCATATCCAATACATCCGCTATTGTCTTACCTTTATAATGGACTTGTAATGTTTCTTCATTATAACGTTTTCCACCACATTGATCACAAGGTACATAAACATCTGGTAAAAAGTGCATAGAAATACGTAAGATTCCATCCCCTTGACAAGCTTCACAACGGCCACCTTTCACATTGAACGAAAAGCGTCCCTTGTCATAGCCTAACATTTTAGCTTCTTTTGTCTGCGCAAATAAATCACGAATATCATCAAATACACCTGTATATGTGGCTGGATTTGAACGTGGTGTTCTACCGATTGGATCTTGCCCAATTTCTACAATTTTATCAATGTTTTCAATTCCTTGAATTTCTTTGCAGGCACCCGGCTTAATTCTTAATCGTCCTAGCGCATGTTGTAAACCATGTGTTAATACTTCCGTAACTAATGAAGATTTTCCACTGCCTGAAACCCCCGTAACGACAGTAAATGTACCTAGTTTAATTGTAACATTCACATTTTTTAAGTTATTCTGGCTAGCTTTCACAATCTTTAATTTCTTGCCATTTCCTTTGCGACGTGTTTCAGGTACTTCAATTCTTTTACGTCCACTTAAATAAGCTCCCGTAATTGAGTTTTCATTCTGCATAATTTCTTCTGGAGTTCCAGCTGCAACGATTTGTCCGCCATGCACACCGGCTCCAGGTCCTACATCCACAATATAGTCACTTGCTCGCATTGTGTCTTCATCATGTTCGACCACAATCAATGTGTTACCTAAATCACGCATATCTTTTAACGCACCAATCAAACGGTCATTGTCTCTTTGGTGTAAACCAATACTTGGTTCATCCAAAACATACATAACACCTGTTAAGCGGGATCCAATTTGTGTAGCCAAACGAATACGTTGTGCTTCTCCACCTGATAAAGTGGATGCTAATCGGTCTAGGGTTAAGTAACTAAGACCGACATGATTTAGAAATGAAAGACGATTCTTAATTTCTTTAACTACAAGCTCTGCAATCTTAGCTTGTGTTGGCGTTAATTCAAGATGGTCCATAAAATCTATAGCTTCACTAATACTCATTTGTGTCCATTCATAAATGTTTTTTCCACCCACAAGTACTGATAATGCCTGTTTATTTAATCGTGCACCATGACATTTTGGACATTGCGCATCTGCCAAAAATGAGCCATACCACTCTCGCGACATCGTTGAAGTTGTTTCCATATATCTACGTTCAATCATCGGACAAACACCTTCAATGTATTCTAATTTCGTTGAGACGATTCCCGAACGAGAATTCAATTGATATGCGATTGGTACATCTGAACCATATAATAAATAGTTAAGCTTCTTCTTAGGTAAATCTTTGATAGGAGTATCCATGTCTATTTCATAATATTTAATAAGCGCATGAATCCTTTGCCATTCAAGATTTTCTGTATTTACAATATTTTTATAATAATGAATGCCACCTTGGGCAATTGATTTTGTATCATCCGGTATCAATAAAGATAGATCTACTTTTTGTGTAATACCTAGTCCTTTGCATTCTGGACAAGCTCCAAATGGAGCATTAAATGAAAATAATTTTGGTTCTAGTTTCGGTACAGAAAAACCACAAACTTTACATGCATAATTGCTTGAAAATAAAGTTTCAGATTCGTTCGTTAATAAAATGGCTAAACCATCACTTAATTTTAGTGCCGTTTCTAAAGAATCATGAAAACGTGAACGATCATCACTCTTTACAATTCGATCGACAACAACATCAATTGAATGTTTCTTGTTTTTGTCTAAAGGTTCAAGTTCTTCGAGATACTTGATTTCACCATCGATACGAACTCGAATATATCCTTCTTTCATTAAGTTTTCTAATAAATCTTTATGTGTTCCTTTTTTTCCCTGAATAACAGGACTTAAAATTGTACATCTTGTTTTATCAGGAAGTTCCATGATTTTATCAATCATTTCTTTGATAGTATTTCCAGTAATCGGAATATGGTGATCAGGACAATAAGGTACGCCTATACGTGCATATAATAAACGTAAATAATCATAAATTTCGGTAACTGTTCCTACAGTAGATCGTGGATTGTTAGATGTTGTCTTTTGATCGATTGCGATAGCTGGTGATAATCCATCAATTTGATCAACATCTGGTTTTTCGCTATTACCAAGAAATTGTCTAGCATAAGCAGATAGAGATTCCATATATCGACGTTGTCCTTCAGCATAGATGGTATCGAAGGCTAGAGAAGTTTTTCCACTTCCAGAAACGCCTGTCATAATGACTAATTTATCTTTAGGTATTTTTAAACTTACATTTTTAAGGTTGTTTTCACGAGTGCCTTGTATTGTTATATACTTTTGGTCCATAATAAACCTCCTATGCACTTTATTATACCATAAACATTTGTTCATGATATGTGAAATAATGTGCAAGAAAAAGCAAAAAAAAAGGACCCGGCAGCTAGCTATCTTCGCAGGGGCAAGCCCAACTATTGTCG
>NZ_QSPK01000008.1 GCF_003436425.1 Eubacterium sp. TM05-53 | reverse complement strand
AAAAAGAAAAAATTATCGGATACCCACTATATATTCAAAGACATTCCTGTTCGTAATGAGTTTGGCATGATTGCCACGATACATACTTTTACAAGACCTAAAATGGAATCCACACATCCATTGCCTTATTCCTGAATTAATCTATTCCTTTAAAAAGGATAAAATCAAAACATTTCATCATTTCAATTTCACCAAGCTTAGAAAAACTTTTCAGTTTGAATTAATTCGACTCATACAGGAAGCCGGAGGATTAAAGAAAACTGAAGAAAAGAACAGACTCTATAAAGATCATCCTAAAGGATTCTATGTCTATGCCAAGTTCAAATCCAATGACAACGATTCTAACGATGCTTCAGCTAATAAAAACAGTAAAGATATTCAAGGCTGCGTAAACTATTTTATTCGCTATGCAGGTAGGCCTGCCATGGCTGAAAATAGAATCACAGAATACAATAAAGGATCAAATACTGTCAGCTGGTTCTACAATGATCATGAGGATGAAAAACGTCATGATGTCACAGATAATGTGATTGATTTTATAAACCGTCTCATCATACATATACCAGACTACCATTTCTTAACAACTCGATATTATGGATTCTATGCCAATGCTTCTAAGAAAACTCTAGATAAAGTACATGCACTTCTTGGAATCAAAAAGAATAAGGATTATTCTCGTGAAACAAGAACCAAAGTCCTTAAAAACAAACTCAATAAATTGAAGTACCGCACTCATTTGATTGATTCTTTTAATAGAGACCCAATTCAATGTAAATGTAAAGCCACAATGCAGTATACTTATACATATAATCCATTCAAGGACAAAAGAAATGACAGAGCATACTGAAAAAGATGTATTGATGAAATGCACAAAATGCAGTTACGAAGAAGAAGTACCTAGATGGTTGATCGATGAATTATTTCCAAATGAACCTGAAGAAAACTATATGATGCACTGTCCTGAATGTGATCATAAAATGATTGTAAAAAAATAATTCAACAACTAAAGACAAATCCAAAATGTTGGCTATTATGATAGCCCTTTTTGTCGTTCCTGATAACCTACAAATTGTGATAATTCGATTTTTTCAAATATCACATTTCCCTGTTCCGAAACCAAAATCTTAATATATAAAAAAGCACTCCTTGTTGAAGACAATGATATCAACCTAGAAATCGCAACCATTCTGTTGCAAGATCTAGGGCTTGATGTATCGACTGCTCGAAATGGACAAGAAGCCATTGATCAATTCAAAAAATCTAAACTTTACACTTTTGATTATATTTTTATGGATATTATGATGCCAGTTAAAGATGGATTAGAAGCAACAAAAGAAATACGTGCCTTACCAAGAAGTGATGCGAAAAGCGTACATATTCTTGCGATGAGTGCCAATGCATTTGAAAGTGATATTCAAGAATGCCTAAAAGCAGGTATGGATGGACATATCGCAAAACCAATCACTATGGAATTATTAAAAGAAAAATTAGCGAAATGAAAAGGGTGAGATATCACCCTTTTAGTCTGCATATGGCTTTAAATAATCTGCATTCAAAATTAAAATCTTATTATCGACTATGCGAATTACATTCTCTTCTCTTAATCCACGCAAAATACGGTTGACGCTGTTTCTGGTAGAAATACCACAGAATCCTGCAATATCATCATTTGTGACCTGCATATCAATCAATATACCTTCCTTGATTTCTTTTCCAAACAAAGAAATCAGATTATAAAGAAAGGCATAGATAGCGCCACTCTTTCCCTTCATTGTCATACATTTTTGGCGATACAGAGCTCTTTGTAGATTTTCACGATAATATGCCTCAACATATTCTTTTAATTTTTCATCTTGCTTTACAGCCCTTGAGAAATCTTCTCGACCTACCAAAAAAAAAGATGCCTCTTCACTTTCAACACGAATTCTTATACGATACGCAACATCTTCACGAAGTGTGTCGCTCATTAACGAAAGAAGATTGGGTCCTTTGGCGTAAGTTATATTATATTCACGTCCATCCTCTAAAATGGAACTCACCTTTACGACACCTTCCTTTAAGAAAATCATCTTTTCTAAACCGCACATTATAATATCATGGTTCTTTTTTGAAACAATTGGGACTTCCATCTTTTCTAGATATTTAAGCACATAGTCACAATTCATCTTCGTCACCTCTATTATTATTTCCATTTTATCATACTTCAGTAGATTCTTATTAGCAATTGATATTTATTATATTACCAATCATGGATAATTGTTTTTGTATAATACGCAACAAGATGATATACTTATCCTTGCTGGATAGCGTGTCCATAAAGTAATTTGCATATCCAGTTTCCTATGAATAGAGCTGAATTATTTGCCACATCATCTAGTTCAGCTTTTTTTCATTTCAAAATTCATGATATAGTAAACAAACTGGTTGTAACCAACTCATGATAGTCTTTCTTGTAATGGCAGTTTTAAGAGTCGACATCCCACATTTTAAGTCGGCTCTTTTTATGTTGCATGAAAAAAGGCGGATTATGCATCCACCTTAACATCTACAAATTGTTTTAAATACTCGACATCCAAGACCATAATTTTATTATACAATGTGCGAATAACATGTTCTTCTCTTAAGCCGCGCAAAATACGATTCACGCTATGTCTTGTAGAAATTCCACAGAAACCCGCAATATCATCGTTTGTGATCTTTAGGTCGATCAAAATTCCATCACGCGCTTCTTTTCCAAACATTGTAACCAAATAGTATATAAAAGCACATACAGCACCATTCTTACCATTCATCGTCATTAATTCTTGTCTTGAAATTGTTTCCGATAATTTCTTACGATAATACGTATTCACGTATTCCACCAATTCAGAATGTTCATTTAATAATTGATTAAATAATTCTTTAGAAACACAATAAAAACTAGCTTCATCACTCTCAACACGAATCATCAATGAAGAAAATTTACAATCAACAACTGCATCTTTAAACATAGATAAAATATCAAAGCCTTTTAAATACGTAATATTAAATTCACGTCCATCACGCATTAAAACACTGACCTTCACAACACCTTCTTTTAAAACATATACATTCTCATCTTCCATCTTTAAAAATGTATGTCTTCTTTTACGAATAACAGGCACTTCGTGCTCTGAAAAAAAGTCTAAAAATAATTCACACCCCATAATTTAAATCATCCTTTTTCAATATCGTTTATTATAACACACTCCTTCTTGTGATACGTTAACAAATCACACAGTGAGAAAAAAGAATAGACCTAAGCCTATTCTTCTATGAGTTCAAATCGATATTCCTGCTTCACATCCGGATACTTGTCATGATCTACTTTTGACACAAACATTTCATATGGACGAACAAAATATTTATAATCCCCATATAATGCTTGATAAACCACAATCTTCTACACAGAATGCGTCAGAATGTCTATTTGCTAATACTTTCATAAATTCTTTCCTGCAACGTTGTTTGACGAATACGCTTTAATTTTAAGCGTACCTGCGTTTCAAATAAGCTCCTATTGCCAATAATAAAAAGCTGTTTTTTAGCACGCGAAATTGCCGTATATAAAAGACGCTTTTCTAACATATTCTTCGCATTCACATCCACTATACAGAATACCGTCTGATATTCATTACCTTGGGATTTATGAACACTGATACACCATGCGTGTTTTAAGTAATATAGAAAGTCCGTTGAAAAATCAACAATCGCATTGTTGAAATCCACTGAAATCACATTCTGTTTTGAATCAATCTCAACAATTGTACCAATATCTCCATTATAAACATCTTCATCCGGTAAATTTTTCAACAACATGACCTTATCGTTTTCACGAAAGATTGTTGTTCCTACCTTCATCTGATTCTTTTGCGGACTCTTTGGATTGAACAACACCTGCATCTGACGATTGATCTCATCAATGCCAGCAGCCCCCTTATACATTGGTGCCAAGATCTGCATGGAATCTAGATCCATATCTTTGACATAATCGATTAGAGCATCCATAATTTTTGGCGTTGTTCTTTCAATAAACTCAACACCATCCTCATAATGACACGTAGTTTCTTCACGAATTTCTTTTGCCAAAGTCACGATTCCAGAACCACTTGACTGTCTAAAAATCTTCTTTAGATGGACCGTATCAATCACATCCGATTTAATTAGATCTTCTAACACCTTTCCAGGACCCACACTCTCTAACTGATCTTCATCACCAATTAAAAGAATGCGACAACGCTGTGGCAGTGCCTTTAATAATTGGGCAAACAAGTGTGTGTCCACCATACTAAACTCATCCACAATAATAAAGTCGACATCTAATGGATCCTCCTCATTTTTGCCGAAGGAATTATCTTCTAAGTTCCACTGCAGCAAGGAATGAATGGTTCTTGAATCACAATTTGAAAGTTGTGCAAGTCGCTTTGAAGCTCTTCCTGTCGGTGCACAAAGCTGAATCTTACTATCTGGATATACATCCTTACAAATTTCCAAGATTCCCTTTACCGTCGTTGTCTTACCAGTACCAGGACCACCCGTTAAAATCATAAACGAACGATCGAAGAACAATTGAATCGCATCCTTTTGTTCCTGATCATATGTAATAGCTAAACTAAACTCCACTTGTTTGATTTTTGATTCAACATCCACACTTTCCACTTCAAACAAATGATTTTTCAACTCTTTGGCAATCGTGACCTCATCTTCATGTAAAGTAAAAGGATAGATTCGAGTATTTTCAACATACAAATATTGAAGGGAAACCAAACGATCAATACTTTCCTGAATCAAGGATTCATTGACGCCACGCACATTTTGAAACATTGTCGCAAATGTAATATATGTATTTCCAGTCGCCATGGATAGTTGTCTAGCCAATTCATAGATATAGGCATCTAATCTTCTTGGATCCTCATTGGATAAGCCTATGGCACTTGCCATCTTACAAGCGGTTTTATATCCAAAACCATACACTTCATAATAAGGTTTGAAACAATCCTGTTCAATGACATCCAACACATTATCATATGTATCCAACAACATTTGAATCTGTCTTGGACTCAAGCCATACTTCAATAGCTTGGCATATGTTTCATTAAATCCCGTAAATTCTTGTATCCCCTTTTGAATGATCAACATCTTTTTTGCGGTTAAATTGGGCACTTCATGTAAAAGTTCTGGATTATTATGAATCTTCTCTAAACAATTCTCGCCAAGAGTCTCATAAATACTTTCGGCTGTTTTTTTACCAATCGTAGGAAAATTCTCACCACAAAGAAAATGAATGATCGCATCCGAATTGTCTGGCAATTTCTTTTTTGCCATATCCACACGAAACTGCTCCCCATACTTAGGGTGTTTTACATATTCCCCCTGCAAAACATATTCTTGATCTTCGATTGGATCTTCAATTCTTCCAGCCGCTGTAAAATTATGATACGTCTTTAATTCTGAAAAACCAGCAACGACATAATGATTGGCTTTATTTTCAAAAATGATATATTCAAGCCTAGCCTCGATGTCCATTGGCTGTCTCCATAATCAATTGATTTAAATTCTTGCCATCCTTGAAAACTTCTTCAATGACACCCCCACCAATGCACTTGTCGCCATCATAGAATACAGCTTCCTGTCCTTCTGTAACAGACGCAATTGTTTGTGGATATTTTACTAACACACTTGTATCATCCAATCTTTCGATTTCGATATCTTGATCCTTTTGACGATATCTAAATTTACAAGTACACTTTGTTGGAATCTCATCCAAGCTTGGCAAGATCCAGTTGATTCCTTTTACAACACACGAATCTGAATACAATAAATCTCTTTTGTCTGTACGACATACATAAAGAATGTTCTTCACAACATCTTTTCCAACCACAAACCAAGGACCCTTTTCATGATCTATATTTAAACCTTTTCTTTGTCCAATCGTGTAATATAAAACGCCCACATGACGTGCAATGACTTTACCTGTATTCACATCTACAATGTCACCATCTTTACTAGGAAGATAGTTCGATAGGAATTGTCTGAAGTTTCTTTCTCCAATGAAACAAATACCCGTACTATCTTTCTTTGTCGCAACCGATTCTAAGTTTAATTCAGAAGCAATCCGACGAATTTCTGGTTTTTCTAAATTTGCCAAAGGGAAAATCGTTTTAGCCACCTTACTCTTTTCAACCTGACACAAGAAATATGTCTGGTCTTTATTCTGGTCTTTAGCACGTGTTAAATATGTAAAGCCATTCTCTTCCTCTTTGTTTGAAGCATAATGCCCTGTAGCCACCTTATCAAAACCTTGTTTCATGGCATATTCAAAAAATGAATCAAACTTAATATATTTATTACATAAAATATCTGGATTTGGCGTACGCCCCTTTTCATATTCACTTAAAAACGTTTTAAATACGTTATCCCAATATTCTTCAATAAAATCAACACGCTGTAAAGGCAAATCCAAATGATTGGCAACCGCTAACGCATCTAAATAATCCTGTTCCTGAGGACAAGTATCATCTTTGATTGTAGGATTTCCTGCAATATCATTATTCGCAAAACTATCCCAGTTACGCATAAAACAACAAGTCACATCATACCCTTGTTTCTTTAATAAATAAGCTGCAACAGCAGAATCTACACCGCCACTTAATCCAACTAATACTTTCATATGTAATCCTCCAACTATCAAAAATTATATCATAAAAAAGGACCAAGCCCGAAAAACTTGATCCAACAATTCAAAATGGTGCCCAGGGCCGGACTCGAACCGGCACGGTATCGCTACCGGTGGATTTTGAGTCCACTGCGTCTACCAATTTCACCACCCGGGCAAAAAACAAATATTTAATTTTCAAAATGGTGCCCAGGGCCGGACTCGAACCGGCACGGTATCGCTACCGGTGGATTTTGAGTCCACTGCGTCTACCAATTTCACCACCCGGGCAAAAAACAAATATTTAATTTTCAAAATGGTGCCCAGGGCCGGACTCGAACCGGCACGGTATCGCTACCGGTGGATTTTGAGTCCACTGCGTCTACCAATTTCACCACCCGGGCAAAAAACAAATATTTAATTTTCAAAATGGTGCCCAGGGCCGGACTCGAACCGGCACGGTATCGCTACCGGTGGATTTTGAGTCCACTGCGTCTACCAATTTCACCACCCGGGCAAAAAACAAATATTTAATTTTCAAAATGGTGCCCAGGGCCGGACTCGAACCGGCACGGTATCGCTACCGGTGGATTTTGAGTCCACTGCGTCTACCAATTTCACCACCCGGGCAAAAAACAAATATTTAATTTTAAAAATGGTGCCCAGGGCCGGACTCGAACCGGCACGGTATCGCTACCGGTGGATTTTGAGTCCACTGCGTCTACCAATTTCACCACCCGGGCATTGCTTGACTATTATACCAAAAGATAGAATGTCATGCAAGGATTTTTTTTAAAAAGCCACTAAACCAAAAAAATGCATCCTTCTTAAACAGATGCATTATAATATGTCGCAATATCACTCTCTGAAATATAGCCACACTCAGCCATCGCCTTTAATACGGCATATTGTTTTTGTTTGGCTTGGGTAAAATGATAAACTAATTCATAATTGTTTGGCGATTGGGGAATTCCCGCAAGTAAAGAAGCCTGAGCTATAGTCAGATCTTCTGGATCTGTATCAAAATATCCATAACTTGCTTCATAGATACCTGTATAGTTATTTCCATAATTGATCACATTCACATATAGGGCAATGATTTCATTTTTAGAATAATGCTTCTCCAAATAACGAGCTACAAATAATTCTGTACTTTTACGATCCCACGTACCATCAAACATACCATATAAATTTTTAGCCAATTGCTGCGTAATCGTAGAACCACCACTCTTTAATAGATCATCATCAAATTGGGATACAAGTGCACGCATAAGCCCAATATAATCAACGCCTCCATGATCATAAAAACGACGATCTTCTATTGCCACCGTTGCTCGTACGAGTTCAGGTGATAAATCATCATATCCGACAAAAGTAGATCTAGATGTAACTTCACTTACCACATCATCCACAGATTGAGATTGCGTTAATTCTAAATAACCCCAATATCCTTTACCAAAAAAGATGCCTACAAAGGCAATAATCAAGATTAATAATAATTTAAATATAAACTTAACAAACTTTTTCATACCTAAACATTAACATAACAAAAAGAACTTGTAAAATTACAAGTTCGTAAGATTAATCCTTTAAAGTTACGTGTGAAGCATCTTTAAAGATTGAATTTGCCGCAATCTGACCACGCACACGAGATAGTGGATATACATTTGTGTGTGGACCAATAATCGTTCCTGGACAAAGTACAGAGTTACATCCAACTTCTACATAGTCACCCATAAAGGCACCGATTTTTCTTAATCCTGTTTCAAATTCTTCAACCACATTATAATTTTCATCTTTTCTTCTTAAGATGATATTGTCACGAGCACTCTTTAAATTACTTGTGATACCCCCAGCACCCAAGTGAGAATGATATCCAAGAATACTATCTCCTACATAGTTGTAGTGAGGTGTTTCTACATTGTCAAATAAAATACAGTTCTTTAATTCCACACTATTTCCAACCACGCAGTTTGCGCCCACTAAAGCACTTCCACGCACAAAGGCGCAATGACGAACTTCTGTTTCAGGACCAATGATGCATGGAGCTCCTAGATATGCACTTTCAAAGACATTGGCACTCTTGTGTACCCATACATGTTCTTTGACTTCCACATAATCTTCTCCTAAGTTTTTACCTAGTTCTAAAATCAAGTCTTTGATTCCCGACAAAGCTTGCCAAGGATATTCAAATTTTGCTAAATAATCCTTTGCCAAAGTATGGTCTAAATCATATAATTCGCTTATTTTGTACATAAAACTTCCCTCTTTCTTACCACTCAGGCTCAAATTTGAATTCAACCTGAACGTCATCTTCATTTATATCTAAAATCGCATAGCTACATGGCTTTCCATCTCTAGAATGCGATAAAGATCCTGGATTTACTAATGTAACACCATCGACACGATCTAAAAAGGATACGTGTGTATGTCCAAAGCATACAATGTCACAATTCAATTCTTTAGCACGATTCACCAATTGTTCACTTCTTAAAAAATAAGAGAACCGATGAGAATGTGTTACATAAATTTGATGTTTACCAATCGGTATGATTCTTTCATTTTCAAAACGACCAAAATAATCATTGTTTCCACGCACAATGATATAGCCCGGATAATTCATCGGATCATCCTCTAAATCACCACAATGAATAAACAATTTCGCGTTTGGATGTTTTTCCTGGATCGTTTTTAATATATCGTTTCTTCCATGAGAATCACTCACAACAACTATTTTCATAAAGCCTTTTACTCCAATTCATCCGGAAATGACATTTGTTCCATGCCCTTACCACTATCATGCATGATTTTAGCGGTTTTTACACCTACATAACGAAGCATAAAAGGCTGATACCAATGTCCCGTCTTCTTTTCTTGTTCTTGTTGGTAACGAACTACAAAACCATAGCGATACGCATTTTCTTCAATCCATTCCATACGCTTTTTACTTTCTTCAGACAATTCTTCTTCGACTTTTGAATAATCATATTCATCATCGACATATTGCCTACATAGATTGATCCATTCATCCTGACCCTCTAATACGATCGTATACCCGAGCTGCTGCTCATTTTTACCGGCACTAAACATATAGTGGTCAACACCCTCATATTCTTTGGATGCGTTGACATATTGATCTAGAATTTGTTCATAATTCAAATAACCACTGACCAAATTCAAATGATCCTGCCCATCCATAACAGACGCATACGAATCTAACATATTCGTTAGATCTTCGACCATACATGTTTGAACTAAGATCGTATTAAATGTCGTAATCTTTTCTGGTATATACTTATATACCGTATTCTCCTGATTTAATACGACATACGGATTGGTTGGATCTGCAATCAATCTTAAATCTGAATATAATACAGCTTCGTTTTCATAGAACGTCGTTAAATCAATATATGAATAGTGCATCAACAATTGTTTTAAAGAATCATACGAAAAATTCTTTCGAAAACGATTCACAAAATTGACGATATATTCATTATCTGCATCCTGCGTTTCCTTGGCTTCTTTATAATATAACGTATTTTTTAAATTGAAATCTTTCAACTCAATAAAATCCATAAATTTATCCGGTGAAATATGTTGATTTACCAAATAATCAATATCATCACTATCTAGATATTTTAATAAAACATCTCGATTTTCATCGGTTGTATAAGGATATCGAGCTAAAGGATCATACGATTTATCCATGGTATATAGACAATATAAGCCTACCGCTAGACAAACCACAATCAATAAAATACGTGCTCGCAATTCTTTTTTACTAATCAAAATAAGTACCTCACGCACCCCATTATACTAGACTATTAATTCTCATGCAAACGAGCATATAGAATCTTAGCCACATCTTCTGGAATCACTTCACTCAATTGTTCTACACTCGCAAGACGCATCTGCTTCATGCTTTTAAAATGCTTCAACAATTCCTTTTTACGCTTAGGCCCAATACCGCTCACCGTATCCAATACAGATTTTGTCATAGACTGATCTCGAAGTTTTCTATGATACGAAATCGCAAAGCGATGCACTTCATCTTGCATACGTGTTAATAAGAAGAATAAGCTCGACTTGGAATCAATTGGAATTTCATTTAAATTTACATCCATCAACGCTCTTGTCGCATGCTTATCATCCTTTACGAGTCCTGCCACTCTTAAATCAAGCTGCAACATATCTATAATTTCTTTGGCCGCCGCAATCTGTGCAGCACCACCATCCACCAACAATAAATCTGGCATCGGCAAATGTTCTTTCAACAATCGAAAGTATCTTCGATAAATGACTTCTTTCATACTGTCCACATCACTGCGATACCCATCTAATTTATAATGACGATATGAATTCTTATCGGGTAAGCCATCCTTAAAGACAACCAAACCACTCACATTAAACGTACCTTGGATGTGGGAGTTATCAAACATTTCTACCGTATGAATATCCGCATTGAATATTTTTGACAACTTTTCATTGGCCTGACGCAACTCATTATCCTTACGAAATACCAGTTTAAACTTCTGCTCATGTGCTTCCTTGGCATTTTTATAAACCAAATCTATCAGTTTCTTTTTTTCACCACGAACTGGAATATGCACATTCGTATTTAAAGCTTCCTTTAAAACATCCACTGGCGTTCCAGACGGCACCAAAATTTCTTTTGGCACCACATTTTTTTCATAATACTGCATGATAAAGCTAGTAAAGGCATCCATCTCATCTTCATACAACGGTGTAATTGACATATTTCTTTCCAATAATTTTCCTTGACGAATAAAGAAACCTTGAAAAGAAATGTATCCAGAATCCACATAATATCCAAATACATCACGATTTGCACGATCTTTAAAGTCAATCGTCTGTTTTTCAATGACATGCTCTAAGGCTTGGATCGTATTATAGATTTCCTGCGCCTTTTCAAACTGCAAGTTTTCACTGGCCTCCATCATTTTAGCCTGCAAAGAATCCATCACCTCTTTGGTGTCTCCCTGCAAAAACTTCTTAATTTTTTTACGCGTCATTTCGTTTTCCTTAGGATCAATCTCATGAATACAAGGTCCTAGACATTGGTGCATGTGATAGTACAAACACGGAGAATCTGGAATATGCCGACATTTACGTACGCAAAAGATCTGATTGATCAATTTCACGATTTCATAAGCCGACTGACTACTTGGATACGGACCAAAATATTCACTCTTTTTATTTTTGATATTTCGTGTTGTACGCACCACAAAATTATTCTCTTTTGTGATCTCAATATATGGATATGTCTTATCATCCATAAACATGATGTTGTAAGGTGGCGTATGTTTTTTTATTAAATTGATTTCTAATAATAAAGCCTCTTTTTCACTGCCCGTCACGATAAATTCAAAATCACGAATGTGCGACACTAAACGCGTCGTCTTATTGTTGTGGGTACCATGAAAATAAGAACGCACACGATTCTTTAATACTTTGGCCTTACCCACATACAATATATTCTGATTTTCATCTTTCATGATGTAACAACCAGGAGAATCTGGAAGTAAGGCTAATTTATCTTGTAGATGTTTAGAAACACTCATTTTATCCCCTACTTTAATATAACGATAGTTGCACCAAGTCCACCTTCACTTGGACCGGCACTGTTAAACTTAGAAACATTTGGCTGTTTCTTTAAATCCTTCCATACGGCTGTACGCAAAGCACCCGTACCCATACCATGAATGATACGTACTTGTTTAATGTGTTTAACGACAGCTTGATCTAAATATTTATCTAAAGCAGCAATGCCTTCTTCAACACGCATTCCAATTAGATTCAACTCCAAAGGAAAACGACTAGATACCGATTCTACATGCGCTTTATAAGTTGCTTTCTTGATTTGTGGCTTATGCATAGGCTCCAACTTCGAAATTTTCACCTTCATCTTCATACCATTCGTTAAAACGGTAGCTTCATTTCTTCGAATATCCACAATTTCACCATGCGAATTCAAGCCTGTGATTTTTACATAATCACCAACCTTAAATTCTTTCTTATCTTCTTCAACTTCTTCAACATGCTCATTTAAAAGATCCAGTTCATGCATCTTTTCAATCTGCTTATGCTGCTTACCCGTCTTTTCTTTACGAAGCACAGTTAAGATTTCTTTGGCCTCTGCCTTTTTCTTTTCGAGCATCTCATTCAATTGTTCCTGATACGATGCATCCAATTGGGCCTTACGCTTTTCGATTTCTTTTTCTTTTTCGTAAGCCTCCTTTTGAACGCGGTGCGCATCTTCAATCAATTGATTAAAACGCTCCTTTTGTTTCAAGACATCATTTTGAAGTTTTTCTAATTTCTCCAATTCTTTTTCTGTCTGCTTTTCATTTTCATTCTTTAAAAAATCCGCTCTTTCTAAAATGGACTCTTCTAAATTGTATTCTCTGGCAATATGAAAGGCATAACTTGCTCCAGATACACCAGGAATATATTTATAGGTTGGCTTTAATGTTTCTGGATTAAACTCAACACTCGATACTAATACAGAATCATTCGCTTTTCCATATGTTTTTACCTGCGAATAGTGAGTTGAAGTAATGATTGTACTTCTTTTTGAAATCAAATACTCCAAAATCGCAACCGCAAGACTGGCTCCTTCTAATGGATCAGTACCATTTCCAATTTCATCCAATAAGATAAAACTATTCTCATCGCTTTTCTGACAAATATGAGAAAGACGAGAAATATGACTTGAGAAAGTCGATAAGTTATTTTCAATGGACTGATGATCTCCAATGTCAAAATACATCGATTGATAGAATGGTAAAATGGCTTTATGACATAATACGGGAAAGGCTGCATGGGCCAAAGCTACAAAGAGTCCCATTGTCTTTAATGTGACTGTCTTACCTCCCATGTTTGGTCCTGAAATCATAAGGCAAGCTTGTTTATCATTTAATTCATATGTGTTACAAACCACTTTCTTTTCATCAATCAAAGGATGTTTAGCATGTTCTAAATACATAGAGTGATCTCTTGATTGTAAAGATGGAATGCATCCATCATAGCGTACTGCCCATTTTGCCTTTGTGAAAGCTACATCAATTACAGTTAATGTTTCTAATGCCGAAGTTAAAGACAACGCATTTTTCTTAACTTGCATCGACAATTCCTTACAAATTCGTTTCTTTTCTTCTTCAATACGAATCATCAAAGAAGAAATCTCATTATTATCAGCTACAAAGCTGGATGGTTCAACATAATAGGCAAGTCCTGAACTGGATTGTCCATGAATCATACCGCCAAAGGCATTCTTGTCTTGGGCACGAACCAAGACAACAACACGTCCAGATACAGTTGTCGTCATATTTTCCATCAATTTTGAACTATTCTTCTTTAAAAACTGTCTTGATTTTGATTGTAATGCTAAGCGCGTATCTACCAATGCCTTATGCATACTTTTTAATGCGGGTGTCGCATCTTCTTTAACCGATCCTGTTAGATCAATCTTTGAAATGATTGAATCCATCAAACGTGTACATCCATCCATAGATTGAGCTAAATTTGTCAGTTCTGGATAGTCAGATCCATCTAGACTTTGTTTGGCTTGTTTAACAGCCGTTAAAAAATGGTAGATGGAAATCAATTCTTTACTTGTTAGTGTCATCTGTTTCGAAGCTTTTGAGACTGGTAAAGAAATATCATTCGCTCCTGATAAAGAAAGTAAGCCTCCGGCTTGTTCAAACTGAATGGCTTCTTTGGCATAGTTTAATTGTTCTTGTATTTCTAATTTATCAAATACAGGCAACGCATTTAAAATTTTTTCTTTGGCACAAGAAAAGCTAGAAAATGCAGAAATCTGTGTTAATACACTTGAAAAATCAATGGCCTGGTTTAATTCGTTTCTAAAATTTTGTTCCATAAAATACTCCGTTCTCACCTATTTTAACACAAAATTTATGGTAAACTAAATAAGGTGATTAAAATGGCAACATTGACAAAGAATATGACAAAAGAAGAGATCTTTCAATTAAAAAATCGATTATCTCCATTTATATTAAAAGAAAGTACACCACAGTATACGTACTATCAAATCAAAACGAAAGAATGTTCGATTACGGCATATACAAGTGGTAAAGTTGTATTTCAGGGAGCCGATCTTTCTTGGTTAGAACCGAAACCAACGCATAGTGAAGCACAAGATCAAGCGGGCAGCGATGAAGTGGGTACTGGTGATTATTTTGGTCCAGTTGTAGTGGCTAGCTGCATTGTCACAAACAAGGCTCGTAAAAAACTTGCACATCTTGGCATTCAAGATTCAAAGCAGGTGGACGATGTAAAGATTCGTAAGCTTGCACCTATCATTAAGGAAGTGTGTCCACATAGTATTTTGATTGTTCCCAATTCAAAATATAATGACATGCATGATACTTGTAATATGGTGGATATGAAGTGTCGTCTGCATAACCAGGCTTATGTAAATTTGGTACATAAAGGATATACGCTTCCTAAGCAGATCGTTATTGATCAGTTTGTGCAAGAAAAAAGTTACTATCGCTACTTACAAGGCTTTCCTGAAGTCATTCGGGGTATCACATTTGAGACCAAGGCCGAAAACAAATACCTGGCAGTAGCTTGTGCGAGTATTCTGGCAAGAAATGCCTTTCTAGAAACGTGGGATCTTATGGAAGAAAAATATGATTTCAAATTTGAGAAG
This sequence comes from Eubacterium sp. TM05-53, assembly GCF_003436425.1. Taxonomy (GTDB): domain Bacteria; phylum Bacillota_I; class Bacilli_A; order Erysipelotrichales; family Erysipelotrichaceae; genus Holdemanella. The sequence continues at coordinate 36,534 of NZ_QSPK01000008.1, read as the reverse complement.
GGTGCCGGAAGCAAGGTGGATGTGTGCGGCAAGAAATTCGTACAAAAATTTGGAAAAGAAAAGCTTTACCAAGTGGCAAAGCTTCATTTCAAAAACACACAGAAGATTGGAGTTTAATTTCCAATCTTTTTTATCGTCTTCTTCGATCATTTTCAGCTAAAGAATAATAACGCTTTTTATCTTCATACATCTTTTGATCGGCTTCTTGTAAAGTTTCAGATAGATTTGAACAAGTTTCTTTCCATACACAACCTGTCGCAACACTGATTTCTAGTTCTTTCATTCGTTTCAATAATTTTGCATATTGATCAAAGAATAAGAGTTCGGATACATCTTGTTCAATGACCACAAACTCATCTCCACCTACACGATAGGAATTATCTAAGAAGATTTCTTGTAGAGCATATGATGCAGTAATAATGAGTGTATCTCCTGCGATATGTCCCATTTTATCATTGATTTCTTTAAGTCCATTTAAATCTAAGTAAATAACACCTAAAGAATGGAGTTCTTTGTTTCTATTTTGTTCAATATATTCATTGAAGTGATTGCGGTTTTGTGCATAAGTTAAAGAATCTACATAACTTAAATTCTTTAATTTTGTCTTCTCTTTTTCTCTTTCCATAGCCGTTTTAATAAAGAAACATAAAGATTCTAAGAAATCTTTTTGGTAGTAATTCTGTTTTGGATTGTCTACCGCAAAAACACCTTTGATTTGTTTATGATCCATAAACGGTACAACTATAATACTATGAATTTTTTGTTGCATAAAACTCGAATAAATTGGACTTGTAGAAGGTATTTCACGAGTCACATCTTCTATATAATAAGATTTTTGATTTTCAAAGAATTGATTGATTAAATCTATGTTGTAGGGAATCCACTTATTAAGTCCTTTATATAAAGCGTATTATTGATATTTTTCTTATATAGGTAACATTTAGGTAACGTTTTGTAAAAAATCATAAAAAAATAGCATGAAAAATTAGCAATAAAAAAGAGATGTACTCGCGTATGTGCGAATACATCTTTTTTAACATTCACAGAAATGTTTGAGAGGTTGTCTTTGGCGGAATTGCACCGCGATTTGACTATCAAGACATGTGGTTGCAGGGACGGGATTTGAACCCGTGACGTTTAGGTTATGAGCCTAACAAGCTACCGGACTGCTCTACCCTGCGATATATATTAAAAGATAAACGGTGCACTTTTGTTCATGCTACAGTTCTAAAGATTAAAGCATATTCGATCACTGAGAAGATGAGTCTGAACACATAGGAGCTACCTATATGCTTCTCACCCTTTTGTCTACCTCACAGCGGAATGGTACCGCCAACTTTCACCAATCGTTCAGAAATTTAACACTAAAAATTTAATTTACTTTACTTGCATTTTCTAATTGCGCTTTGGCTACTTGCACTTGCTAAAGTCTTATACATCCGTTTCCGGACTTCATACGCAACACGCTTGTCGGTATTTCCAACATTGGCTTATCACTACCACATGATAGCTTATTGGATTCGGCGCATCTATTAAATGTGCTTCTATTGTGCGTGCAACTTCCACAATATCTTTGCTTGTTCTAAAGGCTGTACTACATCATCGCTTGATGCTTTCACATCTCGACATAAACGCTCTCACGAATACATACGTAACCTAATAAAACTATCGTTATGTTAGATTGCGCCGTCAATGCATCCAAGAAAGTTGATACCTCTTATACACTTGGTTACCACTTATCTTTACATCGATAATTATATTTGAAAACGTCTAATAAAGGTACTCATATCTAAGTTTGATATATTGTAGTAGCTACTTTCGAGTTTAATAAACCGATAATACGTATATTTTCATAAATTCATTTAACCAGTGTATGTCCCCTAAATAGCAAAGACCGTACAAATATCATACGGTCTAAGAAACTCCTTCTACTCTAGTAGGTGAGCTATAAAAATAATAGCATAAAAAAGCGAGATACTTCCGCCGCTTCACTGCATCTTAAAAAGCTTCCATTTACGTTGGGTGAACTTCAATCACTTCTACGGTCGTATCTCTAGGTTTTCACAATCTCTTCGTACAGTCTCATGCTCATACTGTAGTTTTTAACGTTGAAACTAACACACGCTCTTCATTATATACGCAACAAACCTTAAGCTAACGGCATAGGACAAGAGTAATCCTTCTGTTTTTTTGGATAGCTAGTCCATAAAACATATATACATTGTAACATAAAAAAAGAAGGGAGCACTAAAGGTGTGCCCCCTTCAACCGGTCAGAAAGATTATTTACTTGTTCTTGTAGCGATTCAACAGAGAATTCAAGATTATAAGTTCTATCAATCACTCCATTATGCTTGTCAACTTTCTTTTCTAGTTGTTCGATTTTATATTCAATCAAACCTTGATGTCTAGAATTACTCATAACTGTAGCTACAATGGATGGCACCGCTACGCATAGTCCGCTGATCAATGCTGTTAAAATAACATCATTCATTTTCTTCTTCCTTGTTATTATAATTCTTACTTGAAAGACCTAATAATGCACCTAGAAATGCATCAAATGCCGTAATCGTACCGACTACTTGTTCCGCATAAGGCAAGCCCCAAATAGAGCTTAAAGCAAAGTAAAATGTACCAAAAGCTGGTAATACAATCTGTGCAAGCCACTTTAAGAAATCATAAGTATAGTTATCTAGTTTAATTTTATTCATGTTGTTAGCTCCTTATCTAAATACTCCGTATGGATTAACATTAATACCTTGAGCATTCAATGCACCACACGCCATCCAACGACGCGTTTTATCTGCACCAATCCAACTAATCCAGCAATATCCTTCACGCTTAACGTATCCATCGTATTTAACACTTTGTCCTTTAATATACATTAATCCAGTATCTTTACCTTTTAGGCTTGGCGCTCTACGAATTTTAATTGAGCAGCTTGGATAAAACGTTGCGTTTTCATAATGAAAATCAGAAGGAATTGAATTTAATACGTCTGCTGCTGAATTTACAGTTTGACCATTTCCAAATGGAACATGACTTGAATCTGTCCAATTAATAAATGTACCTTTGTTTTTAATGATCGTGCCATCTGTCACGAAAGCTAAATCTGCTGAAACGTTGTTTGGCAAATGATATGTACCTTGTGCATTGCGATCATAACAATGTGTGAATTTTCCTTTAGCGACTTCAATATGGCTATGGTTTCCGGTCGCATATCCAGCCGTTCCTTCGTCACCAAATGTATCTCCTTGCTTAAAATTACGCACTCTCTTAATGTCTTCGATGTAGTTATCATGGATAAACATAAACGTTGCATAATCTACAGTACCATCTCTGAACAATACTTTGTTGTCAGACTGTAAGAAAACTGCATTTCCATTCTGTGCGGTATCGTATGCAACTAAATGACAATCACATGGTGCAATCGTTTCATCAATTCCGGTATCTTTGCCAGCGTTATCCATAGCATTTGTGCCTAGATGTGTACCCAGGTTGTTTCCTTGGGTCACGTTCATGTACTCCATTGGGAATCCAGGTAATTGATATCCGCCTTTCGTTATTTTTTGTCCTTTTTTCATTTTGAAACCTCCTATTTTAATTTGATATGTTCAATCATCGCTCTTTTTTCAAGAACAGATAGATATAAACCCATGTATTTCTGTTGTTCTTTCAATAATTCAAGCGGATAATCATGTTTTGTTGTTTCTTTATCTAGCATTTTTTCAACTACAATCTTGTTACAAAATCCTTTTAGTTTCTCGTATCTGATTTTCACTTGATCATACTCGGCAACAAACCGTTCTTTGTAGTCGTCTGAACACATTGATTCGATTGTTTCTTTTAATTCCATATGTTTGTCCTCCAACAATAATAAAAGAGCCTATTTCTAGACTCTTGTATAAATCATTTAATATATTAAATTTTTATTTAGTTAACTAAAATAATAATCACCAATTTTAACACCAGTAAATTGTACTAATAACTCTACATCAACACCAACTGTATTAGAATGTTTAAGTTCAATACTATCTCCGTTTTTATAAATATAATGATTAGAATCTAAGTTGATTTTTCTCATTTTATAAATTTTTCCTTTATTTAAAGTATCTCCCTCATGAATCTCAACAATTGCTTCTGCAACTCCATTTTTATAAAGTTTAAATTCATCGGATGATAAAGCAGTTAATTCATTATCGTTTGTAATTATTAATGAAGGGTTTACACAATGATATTGACTATCCACATGGTTATATGGTTTAAAATCAAATTGGATTGTATCTGTTGAATATCTCATTCTACTACTTTCTGATTCAATTTCATACAAAATTTTGTCGCCATCAATAGGTTCTTCCGATCTCATGTTTTGTTTATATAGAAAAATAATACCATTAGAATCATTTTTAACTTTTATATTTTTTGTTTCCATAACAATATTATTTATTGAATTTATGATACTATAATTATCATCGTGATTAACTTTTATATATCCATTTTCAATCGATCCATAATTATATGTTTCAACAAAATTTACATCATAAGCGCAATAAAAACCATTTAAAGAAAAACCATTACATCCAAATGTGTATATAACTGTATTGCAATGTTCCGTGTAAATATCGTTTATACTAATATTATTAGCATTATAAATATAGACACCTATATTACAATATTCAAAATCAGCGTTATTAATAGTAATGTTTACATTTTCAGTTGTATCAATATCACTTGTTGTTATTCGGATACCATTTGTAAGATTATTACCCATAATTAAATCGCATAAGATATTATTGCATCCACCACCTAAAAATAAACCATTTGTTTTTACATTAATATTCCTAATATTGATAAATTTAACATTCCAACAATGATTTACGAATATTCCACTTTCAAAGTTAATGATAATAATGTTTTTAAATATTGAATACGATGCTCCAGTGTATGGCTCTTGTATTGAACCTTTTAAGTTTATTGCGTAATTATTGTTTGGCTCACTTGCTACAATCGCAACATCCATAACATTAATATAATTACAATTAGTATCAACATCTGATGTGAATGCACTAACATTAGATACAACATTCAATTTAGTTAATCTATTACTAACTCCACAAATTTTATTATTTTCTTTTAAATCAATACTTTCATTTACATAAAATTCTCCTTCGGATAATAAAACATTTTTATTTTCGTTTAGTAAATTGATTATATTGTTATGATCTGTCACACCAGTAACATCGCCACTTGGCTTTAAATATTCCATATTAATAACCTCCAACCATTAATATTCCATTCACACATTTTAAATGTAATTCGCCTAAATCTTCCTTAAGTTTACCAACTTGTTCACGAACTGCATCACCTGCAGAAGTGTATTTTGTTCCGTCTGCTCCAACTCGAATATCCTGCAATTCTGCATCTCCGGTTGTGCTACCATCTTTTAAGCTAGTAAATTCACTCATTCTAGTTTGTAATGCAGCAATCTTTGTATTCTGTTTAGTAGTGATATGGCTTGTAGATGCTTCAATCTTTTCAATTTTGCTATCTTGAGCCGCCACTTTATCATCCAACGTATTAATGAAATCTGTTGAATTCTTTAATTCATCCGCACATTTCTTTGCCGTAGCAGCACTTGTTGTTGCTTCCGATGAAGCCTGAGTCAACTTTTCCATTAACGTTGCATAGTTATAGTTGTTAATGAGCTCTGTTGTTTGGTTAATTAAATCATCTAACAGATCATAAGAAGATTGAATATTTGGATCTACCGGATATTCTCCAGTATCTTTATATCCTTTTGATTCTTTTACATTCATCGTAAATACATTTGATAGCTTTACAATGGTATTATCGTTCAACTTGCTAATAAGTTGAGCCGATGCAGCACCGCTATGAGCCGTTAAAGGATATCCGACAATAAATCTGTCGTTTGTCAAAGGAACGCAATTCTCAATTCCATCAATCGTGTAATAAATGTATTTCTTATTTGTCCCTACATTCTTCATATTAATGAAATGGATACAAAGAGCGTTATGATCTCCTTGTTGACCAATTTCAAATGAACTTTTCTTTTTTAAATCTATAGTTAATGTTTCCATGTTATCACCTACTTAAATGTTTTGGCCGGAAGCCAATTATTTCCATCAAAATAATACAGTCTACAATACTTATATTTACCGTTTACAAGTAACATTGAATAGCCACGATCCCACTCATATCCATCAAATACCCACACTTCCATATAAGTAAATGTCGTATTGAATTTAAATCTAAATGCCACACTATCTCTATTAAGCGTATCCGTTGCATATACTTCCATTTGATATTCCGTATTCTTCGGCAAGTTTTCGTATGTAATACTTAATCCATTTACTGTTCTGTAATCTCCACTAGAACCCCACACCGTTTTAACTACGTGAGCATCATCTGTTGTCGATACATTTATCGTTACATTATCGGCTTTATCCGATACTTGATTAATTTGAAATGATACACTTTTAATCAATATTTCTTTGTAATTTTCTAACGTTTTAGCCGTCAACTTCTTTTGATCTAATTTGGTACCACTCAAATCTGCCATAAAAGGCTCAACATAATATTCATAATCAGTGTTTTGAGTCAATCCAGTAATCTTGCTAGAACCATCCAATTTATTTAGAATGTATTTTTTGTTTACTACATCATATACTCTTAACGCATATAGATTGTATGGATTTGATTTAAACCTGCCATTCACAACAATAGAGTTGATATCTATATCGGATACAGAAGCTTCAAATGTCGGTTTTGCTATCTCTGGAGTTTTAAGTCTAGCCGTTCCTTCCAAATTTGGCCATCCACTACATGAGCATGCCCATGTAAATTCTTTTTTTCTACTACAACCCATCGCTTCATTGATTTCGCCATTCAAACCAATCCAACCAGAATCATTCGTCCACTTAGGATAACTCATATTTCCAGCCCAACTTAGACCGCCCATTTTGATTGTATTGTAAGCATATATTGAGAAATTACCGGTAAACTTGACACGTACATTCGCTTTGTATCTAAGATTTGGATATTGTCCTTCATATCGCTCATTATATACATCAAAATGAAGTGACATATATTCGTTATATTTTAAAACTGCAATCTCAGACATATCTAACTCTCTACTTTAATATAAATATCTCCGGCCTTGTCAGTATTTAAAACTGTGGGATCCGCCGTTCCACTACGAACATTTACAGTCAATTTCAACTGTTCTTGAAAGCGACTAATATATTCATTCAGTTCTGAAATCTTAGCGTTGGCTGCATTAATTACTTCAATCGCATTTTTGAATTCTTGCGTAGATTTTACATCGACTTGCATTGCGATATTATCAACAACATTAATATAAATATTAAACGTCGTTACATAAGTACTTCCAGACATTAATGAAATTTGTGCCTTAACAATACCGGTTTCAGATAACATATTTGCAAATGCATCTGAACCATTAAATTTGACTTCATATGTATCCGTATTGTCGAATCTAATTACCTCATTTGAGCTTAACGAAACCATTAATCCACTAGGCTTTTCCGCAAACAACATTGCAGATAAAGTATTATCAACAACTCCGGTTTCACTCGTTACGATATCATCTGTAATAAAGATATCTAAACCTCTACCATTATCCGCTTTTGGCATATCAACTACCGGTATATTCGTTTGCTTAGTTAATGATACCGTCACGCTTGTGTATACTTGTGCCATGCTATACCTCCGTATCTAATACGAGCTTCATATCTGTTGCTTTCAAAGAAATGAGATCGTATGTTAATTCATCTATATAAAATATTTCTGTTTGATTATTTCCTACATCTGCATGTATTACATCATTTAGTTTGATTGTTTCAGAATACACATTGTCATTTCCAAACAAATCCTCGATTGTACATGTTGTTTCTGTAGTTGGATATTGTAATCGTTCACTATCCTTTAAATCACGTTGCGAAACAACCCTTAAATACATCTGTAGTGTTGATTCGTTTTCGAAAACACCTAATGTTTCCTTGCTTGCTTCTGTATCATCGGCCATTAATTTAATGTCTGAGTACTCTTTTACTTCTATTCTATGCAAAAAGTATTTGTTCCACATTTCCGATTTTACGATTTCATTATTAGGTAAAATACGCCCATTATAAGCCTTTGGAATTAAACCAGTTACAACTTTTTCCATGCTTATTTTCTTTGCATAATTCGTTAATTGCTTACTATTAACTTGTATATCAACCGGTTTCAAGCTACTTGGATACCACTTATCACTTCCAAAATAACAATTATAATTGTCAAACATGGCCGTATATCTATGTACGTCGCATTCTTTCCAACGATTGATTAAGCAATTATCTTCCGTGCCAAACATACATTGAATGATATTGTATCTTTGCCAATATGCCGTAGTCGTTGAATCTGCGCTTTCCATATACCACTTGCAAGCATTGCCAGTCGTTCCAGTTCCACGATCATATACAATGATTGAATTTCCATTTGATATATTCGTTGAACTTGGATATATTCCATAATATATGGATGTGTATGGCGCTATCTCATATCCATTATCCGTTTTATAGAAAATCCATTTCTCGTCGTTTGTACTAGGCATTGCACTTAAACTACCTAAAACAACTTTACCGTCACTATTAGACAACCATCGACATGAACATAATGAAAGAATGCCATAAACACTATTCCCTCTAAAATCACCGACTTTCTTCAACATAAACGTTTGTGCTGCCGTTTGATTTTTCGTATACATCTGTAGTTGCGTATTAGCCGTTTCAGACGCACTCGGAACATCTAGTGCAAAATTATTGTTTTGAGCATTTCTAAAATATACAATTAATCCATCTTCTGGATCTATATTTTCATAGTTATTATATAAATTGTGACCGTAGACTTTATACGGATGCTCACTACCAGATAATTTAATGATTGAATTTAGATTGTCTATAGCTCCATCCCATGTTGATTTGACCGTTCTATTATCAAAAATAAATACTTCTTTTTGAGCATCAAAGAACACATGATTTGCGTATACCGTATAGGTATCATTTTCTTTGTTGTATTTCTTATAGATAGCTCTAAAGAATTGATTCTTTTCGAAATTTAAATCAACTTTAAAAATAGATTCATTCGCAATCTCGAACCCTAATAAATCACTTTTAGGAAACGTGATAGTCAAATACCATATTTCATTTCTAGTCATATTCACACATGCTTCAATTGGATGCTTTATAATTACATTCCCATTGTGTTCAAGCATGTATTCATAACTAAGTTTTTGAGTTTGACAAAATAAACTAATCATTTTATAACTCCCTATAATTACGTAAAATATCTATTTTTAATGCTCCAACATCAACCACGCAATAAACATCATTAACACCCTCTTGCAAAGCGATATTTTCAAAAGAACCACTTGTTTTGATTGTTGTGTATCTTTCTAGTGTATATCCCTTTGACGGACTCTTATAATGCGTAACCATATATCCGTTTTCTGTATCAACATCAAAATATGTTACAGTATAAATTTCCTCATGCGTATCAAAATAAGCTTCAAAAGGATTATCAATATATACAACATTGTTACCACAATAGATGCCTATTCTTTTTGCGTTTGTCGATGTGTTATAAACACGATATATAGGATATGCCTTTTCATATTGATTGTTTAACTGAATCGTTTTACCAGTTACTAATGAATACGGCCTAGCAAAATGAATTAAATATCGGAATGGATCACATGTAAAATTAATTTTAAATTCACTTCCAACCCCATGAAAACGAGAATCAATTTCAATATCAATGTTCTTGACTTTAAAATAATGTGATGAATCATCGCTAACTAGATATAATAGTCCTTGCTGATTTTTGAAGCATCGCTTAATGGCTGAGAAATTGTCAAGCCATGACTCTTTAGAGTTCTTTAAAAAGCTACATTCAATTGTAATCTTTCTATCTTTATAGACACCGGTATGACGATACGATGTTGTACCGTCACCCAATGTAACTTCATCAACAATTTCTTCCGGAAGTGGGATGATAGGTGCTGTTTTGACTTTCAACAAACTCGATATATTGAAATTATCTGTATCTCGTTTTGTATTCGGAATGTATTTAAATGTATACATTACTATTTCCCCTTTCCGTAATCTGACAACAAATCATTGATTGTGAACTGTTCCTTAACACCATCCGCAACCACTCTTTGATTTAATCGCATAGGTTGTAAATTCACTGTTAATTCTGCATTTCTAAATGCAGTAATAAGTGCATCTACCTTATTTGACAATGTCATGATGCTCTTTGAATTATTTATTGTTACACCATTTGATTTAGCTTGTCTTGAAGTGTATCTAGATGCAAGCACTGTTTGTGTAACTTCTTGTGGCGTATCAATCCTTGGAGCAATGAGATTCATTGAATCTTTCACAAATCCGGACAGTGTATTATTTGATACTAAAGATTTAGCACGAGTCATAATACCGTTATTTACAGCTTCTTTTGGAACATCTGTATGACCGTTATGTTTTGTTGTATACACTCTTTTTTCGACATTCATAACTATCTTTTTACTAGCTTCGGCTTGTGCTTCTTGAATATATGTTTTGATTTGACCAGCTGCTGCCGCTGAGCTTGTTACCATGCTATCCAAGTGAGGTTGTAGTGACTTCTCCATATTAGATCCCATAGTACCTACGGCCGATGACGTTGTACCATCATTTGCGAATGCGGATGAGATACCGGTAATCGCATTCTGTGACTCTTTTAGCATTTTTTCTCCGGCTTCTTTTACTTTAGGATCTGTGCCTGACATCATTTGTGTTACTGCATCACTTACAGACATCTTTCCATTTCCAACCGCCGCAGCTACGTCTGCTGGAATTTTTTGCCCATCTAATCCGGCCGCTTGCACTGCGTTTGCTAGTGTAATTAAATTGTTCATCGCATTTGTTGCTTCTGTAATACTTCCACAATTCGCTAAAATGCTATTTGCTACACTTAGTGGAATTGAACCACCGATCATTCCAGCTTGATCAACAAGCTGATTCATATTCATCAGAGTAGCCATATAATTAGCTGCTTCAACCGCGCTTGCCGTTCCGTTTGTGATTCCAATTTGAATGTTTTGTGGAATTTGAATACCGGCTTGAGCCGCTTGGTATGCTAAGTCCACGTACTGTTGACGCATTGTAGCGCCCATTTGAGTGAATGATTGTGTTTCTAAATAGTTTGATTGAAGAATAGATTGTGTTTGAGTTTCATGTAATTTTGCATATGAATCCGCTAAATCTGTACATAAAGTATTGATTGATTCTTTTAAAGCCGTGGTTTGATTCATATATTCTTGTTGCGAAATTTTACCGTTTAAATACTCATTATGTAAATTCTTCAATGATTGAGTTGTAGTTTTGATACTATCTGTTAGTTCCGCATTTTTATATTCTGCTTTCAATTGTGCAGCCGCCGTTTTAGATTGCAAAGATGCCAAAGCTTCTTGTTTTGCTTGTTCTTGCAATTGAGATATACGATCTTTGATAGCTTGAATGCTTGTGTATGTAGCACCTTCATTTAAATTAAGCTTTCCAGTATTTTTATCAATTTCAACGTTTAAATCCGGATAGATTTCATTTAATTCTTTAACGGCTTGCTTCAACATCGCTTTTTGCGTTTGATTCAAGTTTTCTTTCGCGTTCAAATCTTCAATTGTTTCCATTAAATACTTAGCTTGATTCGTATTTTCAGAATATTGAGAAACTACGGCTTCCATGCTTTTCTTTGTCTTACTCATGGATTTTGCGTAACTGTTATAACTATCGATAACTTTTAACGTAACGCGATAATCTGTATCGTTAGCTGCTATTTGTTCATTTGTCTTTTTGATTGTCTCATTTTTAATTTTATTGGCATAAACTGCGGCTGCTGCTACTGCGCCAACTGCTACTGCGGTGGCTGTAATAGCCGGATGTGCCAACGTAAAAGCTTTAACAACTCCTAGGATATTAGGTGAACATGATGCAGCTGCACTGTTTGTTTTACCTAACATAGATACTAGCGTTGCGCTTACTCCATTATATTTAGTGGTAGCAGCAATTAGCTTACTGATTCCACCGGTTGTCAAAGACAATGCTTTAGCAGTTGGACTTAATGCAGCAGTAAACAATAATACTTTTGCAATCGTAGCTTGTGTACTATCATCTAAATTGGCAAACCCCATCGCTAGATTCTTTACGAATCCAAGTGCTTTTTTTAAGTATGGTGTGAATTGCTTTCCTAGTGCATCTCCAGCTTGCTTAATAGCTTCCCACGTTTGAATTAATTGAGTTTTTAAAGTGCCATATCGTTTCTCGGCTTCTGCTGCCATTGCCGTATTATCTGCCCATGCGGTTTTGGCTACATTTAATGCATCGGCTAATTTATCACTATTTAAAGCCAATGCACCCATAGCTTGTGATTGTCTAATTTCGGTAATTCCTAATTCTTTCAGTGTAGCAGTAATATCTTTTGATTTACCGATTCCTTCTACGAATTTCTGGAATGTTCCGGCCGCATCTTCTCCCCATGATTTTTTGAATTCCTCGGCGCTCATACCAGATACAGTAGCAAATTTTTGTAGTTTATCTCCACCATCTGATACCGCAGTTTGAATATTAGTTAGCATTTTTGCCATGGAACTACCACCGGCTTGAGCTTTAATGCCCATAGAAGAAAGAGCAGTTGATAAGCCTAATACTTGATCGGATGTAAAACCTACTTGTCGTCCTGCTGGTGCTAAACGTGTAGACATTTCCATAATGTCTTTTTCTGTTGTCGCAAATTTATTACCTAAATCAACAATTGTAGAGCCTAACCTCGAAAAATATGTATTTGTCTTGTCGGATTGTTTTACCATTACGTTGGCAAATTTTGCGACACTCTGCGCAGCTTCTTCACCAACTAAGTTTGTAGTATCCCCTAGTTGAGTAATCGTCTTTGTAAATCCTACGATTGCATCTGTAGGAACACCCATTTGTCCGGCTAACTGAGCATATTCTGCGATGTTTTGATATGAACTAGCCGTAGATGTAGCCAATTCTTTTAATCCTTTATTGATCTTCGCAAATTGTTCCGGTGTACCATTAACTGTTTTAGTTACACCAGTCCATGCATCTTCGAATGAAATCGTTGCAGCGGTTGCCGCTGCTATAGTTCCTCCGGCCAATAAAGAGAATGGCTTAGTGATGTCTGCTACTTTATCGAATGCTTTGGATGCTTTTGCAAAAGAAGTCATCATCGTATATCCGGTTTTACTAATAAACTGCATCTGACTTTCTAATCCTTTTAAGTTATTAGAACAAGTTAATGCAGTTGCTTCCAATGTTTTTAAGTGTTGTTGCGATTCTTCAAATGTAGAACCTAAACCGGCTAATGCTTCTTTTTGTGTATGAAATTGAGCTTCCAAGTCTTTATTTGATTTCGTGATGTTACGAATTTCTCTTGAAAACGCACTGTTCTGATCTTGTAACGCACCGATGGCTTTACTACAATCACGTACCGAAACGGTACCGTTTTTCAATGCCGTTTTCCAATTTTGGATAGCTTTATTGTTTCTAGTGATTCCATTTTGCATTTCGTTTATTCTTAGTTTTCCAGCTGATAAACTACTGCCTAATGAATCTAGTTTTGATTTTGTATCCTTAACGGCTTTACTCCATTGTGTGTGAGTCTTTGGAAATTGTTCAATAGACTTGTTATACAAATCTAATTGCTTTTTTGTGCTCTTGACTTTCGTTGACAATAAATCTTGATAGGTAGAAAAAGATGCATAATCATTTTTATTGAACTTCATTGAACTTTTTAATCTAGCCATCGTTTTGTCAAGTCCAGCCGTTTGCGCTTTTACATTATTCAATGCACGTTGTAATCCAGTAGTATCACCGTTAATTTTGACAGTAATACCCTTAACGTTATAACTCATTTGCACACCATCCTATCATAATAAGTCGAAATCCATTTGCGTTGCTTCTCTCCAACCTTTCTTTTTTGGATTGTTTTCTTGTTTGCTTTCTTGCTTCTTCTTTTCTTTGATATACATATTTGATTTTGATGTAATTAAGTCCAACATAATACCAACATCCATTTTCTTAATATCGTCCATAGTTAAGCCAATAGACATTGCGCCTATTAGGATTGTGTTTGAATCAACTACATCGTCTTTTTTTTTACTTCTTTGTTCTCCTCATCTTTTTCTGGAGTAACAATTTGTTTATTCCCATAAATCATTTCGTTATATACGACTACACACGAACCCATAAAATCGTTATAGTCGTCAATTGAACGCATGAATTTTTTGTAGTCTGGGAATGGTTTTGCATCTAAATCAGCTTTTGATTTGATACATGCCCATGTAAATTTTTCTAATTGTTCTGGGCCAACTGACTCAACAATCAATGTGATTGCTTCTTCATCTGACATTTCTAAAAGATTTTCTAAATCTTTATCTGGAATATCATCTATATTTTCTAAGCCGTCTAACAGTCTTTCTCGTCTTTGATTGATGGCTTCAAACATTCTTTTTTGTGATGCATTTAAATCAATTGTTAAATCACTTCTAAATGCTTCTCTATATGTAAGAATCGTTATGCCTTTGTAGCACAATTCATATTCTTTATTGTCGATAGTAATTTTACTTTCCATTGTTTTTACTCCTTATAAAAAACAAAAGGACGTAGTTTAATACGCCCTAGTTGTTATTCTTCTGCTTCTTCTGGTAGTGCTGGTGCAGTTGTAAAGAATGTTGCGTAGTCTGCATCGGATGCGTTGAATGAATCTTTTACCCATGCATGATCTCCTACTGCAACTGGCACGATTGTTAAATCCAATGATGTTGTATCTGGTTCAATAGAATCTTCTTTTGTGTTTGCTTCTAAGTTTGGTCTTGAAGGAATAACCTTGAAGAATACGTGTCTTGTTCCATGCTTATCACCAGTAAATTCGCATAATAAAGCAAATGGATTTGGTGTTTTATTCGCATCTTCCGCCAATGTTCCTTTTTTTGTTTTGACATAGTTAAAGATATCTTCTTTAACCGCATCTGTTAGATATGCCATTTCAATAGAACCGGTATAACCGTTGTTGATATTTTCTGTGTTATAAGCGATATCATCTGCATAGAAAATGTTTGTTTCACCTTCTGGATCTAAAGTAAGTGATTTTGCACCTTTCCATGGTTTAGGAGTATCGAATGTAACGTTTCCTTCTAATTCTTTTAATAATGCGTAGTATACATTTTTAAAACCGTAACGAATTTTATTTGAATCCATAATGTCTATCCTTTCAGTTTTCTAATAATTTCTAAAGGTAGCTCGTTAATTGCGTATTCTTCGCCTAGTTTCCAATGCTTAAACTCCCTTGTTCTTCTGTTTGGTGCATTCCATAAAAAGTGGCCGTTTTCTAATAGGTGTGTCAATGAATACTCATGACCACCGGCATATACGACACCTTCTGTTTGAAATACTTCTTCAACCGTTTTAGAACGAATGGAGCGTTTATATTTTCCTTTTCTCGGAGTGTTTCTTTTATCGACGTTTGCGTTACTCTTTACGATTTTTGCAGCTTTCTTTGTGACCGTTTTAACGGCTTGCGATACATCTTCTCTTGTATCGGCCGAATATTGTGTAAGTATTTCTTGAATAACCGTTGATAGATTATCCATTTCACAATATACATGATCTACATTTTCAATCTTCATTAATCAACACAAGCAATGTACCATTCTGTACAATGCACTTTCTCACTCTCTACATCTTCGTCTGTAATAACGCTAAATGGAATTTCTAAATCAATAAAAACATCTTCAATCTGTTCTTCTAATTCAAAATCCTTTGTGGCCGTTACAACACGAACAATGTATTCGTTGATACGTACATTTAATGTATCGTCTGCATAGTCGTATTGTGATTCTTGTCTAGCGTAGTTGCCGTATGGAATGGTCGGCTTGCTCTGATAACCGCCATAAATAAAATATGATCGTTTATCGTTTTCATGTGCTAACAACGCTTTTAATCTTTCGACCATCTTAATTCGTTGTTTTTCTACCATGTTCCTACATCCTCTCTTAAATACAATTCATACGTATCGTTGATTGGATATTTTCGATAAACGGAATATATCTTACCTCCGTATTCGACAATTACTTCATCGTCGTACTCTACCATCTGCACTACAACTTTACATTGAGCCTTAATTCCAGCTTGTTGTGCATCGTAAAATTCTTTTTCGTAGATACCACCAACTTGGCAAAACACTTCTTTTTTTGAAATAATCGGTTCTTTTTCTACACCGTTTTCATCATATACTTTCTCTTTTTTAACAAGATAGCAAACATCTTCCCATAGATTATTCTCTCTGGTATATTCATATGCCATAAAATCACCTACTTTTGTTTGCTAGAATCTAGCAATAAAATATTTCTAAACTCAAAATAAGCTGCCGCCATTTGTGCTTTATAGTCGGCTTGATAGTTACTGAATTTTGACTTAACAAAAAGGATAATCGCAGTAACAATTTCCGGTTCTGGACTATCCTCGTTAAATGAAATATTCAATCTTTTTAAGTCGTATTTTGCAGTTTCGGTTAAAGTTTGGATTTCAGGATCATAGGCGTTGGACTTTAATCGCAACGCCATTCTAACTTGATCTAATAATTCCATAGCTTACACCTACTTTTTAGCAGCTGCTTTTGCTCTAGTACTTACGCTACTTTTTTTTTAAGTAAGTAAATGTACTGTGTATCTAATGGTTTACCATCGTTGATTACTAATGCCTTATCAACATATTGGTTTGTTTCTTGGTCAAAGTAGTGAACTACAGAGAATTCCATGTTTGTATTGATTGCGTATGCTTTTTCTGGTACCCAGTACATACCAAAGTATTCTCCAGTTGCAGCACTATCGAATGATTTCAAGATATCTTCTTCAACAAATACAACGTCTTTTCCTTTGAATTTTGAAACCTCAGTTCCATCTTGAGGGTTGTATGTTTCACTATAGACTGGGCGGTTATTAGCATCAACTAATGTTTTAATATTTGATTCGTAAGTTTCCGCAGTCATTACGAATTCTGGACGTTCTGAACGCATAGCCAATGGAATTTTTGAGAATAATTTCTTTTGCCATACTTTCCAATCCTTCATTTCTTCTTCTGTGAATTCGATGATGTTTGCAGCTTTAATACGGCTTCCAGAAGATTTCTTAGCTTCCGTTAAGATACCGCACATTTCTGTAGTACCATTACCATTCATGATTTCGATGTCCATTGCTTTTACGTAAGCTTTAACGATAACTTGAGCAAATTCTTTTTCAAATGCTTCAACTGTTAATGTAGCTTGTAACAATGTACGTGCAACACGAATTTCACCAATGATGTATGAGAATTCAACGTATCCGGTTACTGAGCCGGCTTTTTGACGATCACTTACAGTTTCTTCTGTGATACGTTTGAATGTAGCATCGAATGAACCGATAGGATATCTAACTCCACCCTTGATATTGGTTTTGTGTACACGTGAATATAATTGACCATAAACGCCTTTCAATTCAGTTAATACTGTTTGAATGATTGTTTGTGGTAATAATACACCTAAATCCGATGCAATGCCGTGTTCATTGCTTCTTTGTTTCAATGCACTGTTTCTTTCACCAGTTTGAACATAGTGCATAAATGCGCTACGATATTCCATATCGCTTCTATCTACTTCGTTTGTACCGGTATTAACTTTTGTTGCTTTAGAATCATCTGCTCTAATAGATGCTAGAACTTTTGCGCGTTTTTTTGCATCTTCATTACTTGCTTCAATTTCTAAGGAACGAGCTTTCAATAATTCTGCTTCTTCCATCAATCCATCAAGATCAGCGTCTGCGTTCAAGACTTCTTTTTGGATTTCTGCTTGTCTAGCACGCACTTCTTCTAATCCTAATTCTTTAATTTGTTCTTTAGTAAACATTAACTTTGTCCTCCATGTTTATAAATTTGATAAAATTTGAATTTTCTTAATTTTTTTTGTCGTTCCAAAGACAATTTTTGTTTCTTTTCATAGTCATCTACGATTTGTCTGCTACGAGCACAAATAGATGTTTGATTGTTAGCCGGAATAGATACCGCTGATACATCGAACACCTCACGAACTTTACGAATATGAATCGTTCTAGTAGCTGGATCGTATTCTTCTCCATCTGGAGCAACGGTAAATCGCCATGACATTTGGTCAATCATTCCGGCTTTAATATCTTCGTAAAGTGATTTTGCTTTTTCTGTTTTGCCTAAATCCGCATAAATAAAAAGACCGGAAGGCGTTACTTCTAGTCCCAATGTTTTATTCTTTTGTCTTGCGAAAACACGTCCTTCATGATCATATTGGAAAATCACGTTATTCATAATTGCCCCCTCAAATGCGTGTGGGTCAATTTGTTCGTAAATTGGTTCTCCGTTACCATCACGATATAAAACGTATGGCTCAAACGTTGTAGCATATCCTTCTACGTAATAATCTGAATCAAATCTCTTGTTATCAGAGTTATTCGCTAGATTGACTACCATTGTCCTCTGTCTTAATTGGTTGTCCTCCATTGTCCGTCACCCCCTTTCCCACCTTTGTGTCTGATATAGATACATACTCGGCACGAATCAATCTCTTATCTCCGTCCGGTACTGGTGGCATATTTAAAATGCATAGTGCTTGGTTTGTCGTGATAATTCCTCTATCAAAGAATTCTTTTGCGACTTGAATTTTTGTTTGGTTGGATGCATATTGCAATCTATCACTAGTTAGTAATACTTCATCCCCATTTTTTCTTTGATAATCGGTATACAACATCTTTGTTAGCACTTCTCCGACTTGAATAAAGAATGGTTCAATCATACTTTCGTAGAATGCATTCCATTCATCTTCGTTATATTTATTCTGCAAAATGTTTTCATTTACACCCCAATAGTTGAATACACTATTGTCGATAGCTTTCTTTTGCTCAGAATCTAAAAGAACCGGCTTTTTATCGTATGGTTTCATTTCTTCGAAACGTGCATCATACATAAAAACTCCGGTTTTATTTTTGTTTCCTAAATTGACTTCTTGAAGCATTTCTTGTTGCTTCATCATATCTTCTTTTTTCGCTACTGCTGAGTTTAACTTAGCGATAAATCTAAGGTTTGCGCTACTTTCCATAGCATCCTTAGATATTTTTTCTTGTGCTTCTAATACGTCTGCGGTTGTATTAAAAGCATCGTTGTTTTGACCGAAAAAATCATTCTTATACTGCATCTTCCGTAAGTGCCCTACTCTGTCATATTCAATGACGTTTGTTTCACCAGAACCGAAAGTGTATTTAACATAGATTTTTCCGTTCTTTTCTACAATCTCTGATGTGGATGGTGCGATTGGATAAATACCTACAACTTCGTACCGTCCTTTTGATTTGTCGTATTGTTCAATCGGAACAATGAACGCGTTATTTTCAACTTGATAAATAGTCGCTAGTCGGTAATAAAATTGACTTGCCGTCATGAATGCATTTGGTTGTTTCGCAATCACAAATTCTTTTGACTTATTTTGTTTTCTAAGAACCGGTGTCGCTTTAGAACATTCCGTAGCGATACTATGGATGCACGCTCTTACTAAGCTCAACTCATATACGCCCTCATTTTGTGATGTATATACCGGTTGATATCCACTCAATGATGAGAAATAAGAGTTTAAGCCAAAACTGGAATATGGATTTTTGTTACCGAATATAAATTTAAATAACCCCATTTTTTCCTCCTAATCATCATCGTTGCTATCTAATAACCATTTGTATTTCTCGTACCATTTTGCTCGCACTGTATATGCATCAATTACGCTTACGAATCCGTCAATATGCTTTCGCTGTTCGACTTTCTCCGGTCGTACGCGATTGTCGTTTGTAACTTTCTTTAATGCAACACTCGCAAAGTGTGATTGTAATAAACCGTTTGTTCCGGTTCTTACAACTCCATCTCTTAACAATCCACCAAATTCATTAATGATTGATGTTAGGTTTGTCCCTTGGATTACATCATCCATCGGATATCCGTCATTCTGCATTTTATCTACTAAATATTGCGAACTATACCTATCATATCCAACAACACAACATACAATTTCGTATTTATCTCGCATCATTTTGAACCAGTCGGCTACATCTTCGTATCGAACGAAATTTTGTCCACTTGGAGTTAAGAAGCCCAAATCAACGAATTTACGATATCGGATATGATCTCTATCGGATAACTCATCTATTTTGTTTTCCGGCATAAAGAATTGTGTAAGCACATAATCAAGACCATTCTTACGAATGACTATGGATGCGGCCGTTAAATCGGTAGTACGCGATAAGTCAATTCCGCCAACTCCATAACACCCTCTAAAATCTTCTGGATCTAGCTTTTCACAAATCGTCTTTTTGATTTCTTGTGAAGATAGCCAAGCGGATATTGAGTTTTGTTTGACATTGCAATATTTAGTCATGAATTCTAGCTTGTAGTCATGACTTCCTTTAGCTTTTCTTATTTCTTCTTCTATAAATTCATAGGAAACTGAAACCCCTAAATTAGGCATAGCCTTTTTTAGTTCGTTCATGTCGTCCCATTTTTTAACATCATCCACCATGTATATGAATGGCAATAGTCTTGTTTCTTCGGATGTTCCTAACAAAACAGATGTGCTACGTGCCATTAACTCATCATATAAACCATCGTCGATGTAGTTAGCGGTTGAACATGCTATGTTTAACGGTTGCTTTCTTGCTCCTTGTGCTGAAAGCATAACGTTATACATGGCCAATCCTCTATCTCCTTCCCATGCTGCAAACTCATCATAGGTTACGGCACTTGGGTTGAAACCATCGGATTTTTTACTGTTAAACGCAATTGGCTTCAATGTACAATTCCATGAAGGAAAATACATATCGGCTCGTCTTTTTCTCATTCGTTTAGCCAGACTTGGCACTCTATCAATCATGTTGTATGCAACGTTGAAAATGATATGTGCTTGTTCTAGTTTCGGTGCTAGGTTGTATATCTGCATTCCGGCTTCACGCTCAGTAAATGCAATCTTCACTTCAATAGCACCGGCTAAAAGCGATTTTCCTTGTTTACGTCCCATAATAAGGACGATTTCTCTGAACTGTCGATTTCCATTTGAATCAACAATTCCAAAAACACAAGATAAGAAGTATTTTTGCCAAGGCTCTAGTTTTATTAAAGATGTTTTACCCTCAACGTGATGGCAAAAACGCTCAATAAATACTATTGCTTCATCGGCTTTTTTGTCGTTATAAAAAAAACGGCCCTCTTTCAGTCCGTTCTCTATATATTCGATATTTAATTGAATCCATTTGCCAACTACGGCTTTTCCTTCTTTGATTTGTTTCTTATAAAGCTCTAGATATTTCAATCGTAATCTTTCATAAACTCGTCAAAATCATCTTTCGCTTCGGCTAATGGATTACCTAATTTCTTTGTTGCGCTAGGGCTTAGCCCTAACTCTTTTCCATATTTCAAGATCTGCTCATTAAATTGAAGATTGTTTAAGAAGAATGGACTCTTTGAAATATTGGTTGCTCCGGCTTTGTTCGTATATTCAATTACCATCTCAAATCCGGCTTTTTCCCACTCTACTAAATTACGATCTCTTAACTCACATGTCATGGCCATTGTATCAATCAACAAATCATATTGTTTTTGATAAATGCCTAGCTCTGTCATTTGATTAATAATGAGCTCTCTATATTCTTCTTTATCCATGTTTAATCATTCCCATCATCATAGTTATCTATCAAAGTACCATCTTCATCAAATTCGTATGATGTGTACTTTGCGTGCACTTTGGCATGACAATCATCGCATAACGCTTCTAGGTTGTCGTCACCTAATAAAATATTCCAGTCATACTGGTTCATCCGGCTGATGTGTTCTTTATGGTGAACACAAGTTGATTTCGTATAAATTCCATGCTTTAAGCAACGCTCACACAGTGGATGCTCCATTCTGTAGGCACTGCTTTTAGTTCTCCAAGATTTGCTCGAGTAAAATTTACGAGCGAAGTTTCTAGCTCCATTTTTATTTCCGTAATATTTTTTCATATATCGCTACCTAACTACCTGCTTTTTAAAGGAGAAAATAAAATGTCAGCTACAATTATGTTTTTGAAAACGTCAGAATTGATAGTTAGGCAGTCATATAAAAAAGCGGTATTTCTACCGCAAAAAAAAGAAAAGCGTAAAAACGCAATGGAACGAGCTGTAAAGAATCCTTCTCTTAATTCTTTACGAATACATAATATCATAGGAAAAACGCGCCCATTGGGCATTTTACGATTATTTGCGCATTTTCACGCAAATTTTATTGACAGAACCCCATTTTCTATGGTTACCCCCCTTTATAAAACCCTTTCTGGGTATATTTAAACTCCCCACGCCGTTCCCCTACCACCACCGCTCTCGCTTCCTATGGGGGTAGGCTATACCGTACACGCAGCGTACGGTTAGACCTAACTTACTTTGCAGATGCATCCATTGCCTTCTAACCTTTGCAAACCGTTTCAACAATGCAAGTTGAAACTACTTTCAACACGACATTCTAATCATCTTTTATTTACTCTTTATTATTTATTTTCTTTTTGTTTTCTTCTCTATATGTTTTTGTTTTGTTTCTTCTATTGTTTGAATCATACAACGAAACACTAACACGCAAGATAAAAGACATATGCATCTATGCTGCTTCTGGTATATCTTGCGTACTTGCAAACGTGCATAAAAAAAGACACGCCAATCGTGCCTATTATTCTTTATTACATGGCTTTTATTCCTTTTTGAATTTATATTTTAGTGCCGTCCTCAAATTCAAAATAGCATTTATACTTTGCGCCTATTGTTTTCGCTATTTTTTCTAGCTCATCATCCGAAAGCTTTTCACGCTTTATTCTAGTGCTCACATTTTGTTTAGTGCATCCAAACGTATCCGCGATATCTTGCTGGTTTTTATGAGCATATGCAAGCGCCGCGATAATCTGTTTTTCTTTCATATAATGAATACCTCCGTTCTATGTTTATTTTATTATATCAAACGATTTTTTACAATAATCAAACATTTATTTTATTTTTTGCTTGACATCGTAAAACGTTTGTTTTACTATTTGGCTGTCTTAAGTAAGACAAGCCACACGAAAGGAGGTATAAACGTGGCAAAGTACAATCGTAGCAAAAAGCCGATGAGCCGACGCGATAGAAAAAAGCGCAAAAAAAAAGAGCGCATAATTTCAAAAACACTCAAAACACTTGAAATTATATACACGCTCTTAATTGGTGAAGCCGTCAAGCTTCTTGCTAAATATCTAAGTGACTTATTTTAGTCACTTAGGTACTTACATTATACCACGTTTGAACATATGGAGCTATTAAAAATATCGTTATTATTGTCGCTAGCTTTTAATGCATATCTTTTAAAAAAATGGATTGAAAAGTAAAGGAGGTAAAGATTATGTGTGAAATGAAAGGCTTTATTACAAATTTAGGTAAATACAATGAGGGTTATTTGGTAGGTAAATGGATTGATTTTCCTATCGATGATGATGATTTTGAAAAGGAACTTGCTTCAATTGGAGTTGTTTCTGGATCTATGTATGAAGAATGGTTTATAACAGATTATGATTGCGCTTTATTTGATATGCATGATGCATTTGGTGAATATCCTAACATCGATGATATTAATGATGTGGCGGAAGCTTTAGAAGATAATGGAGATGAATTTGTAGCTTTATTAGAAGTATGTCAAGACTATTCGGAAGCGTTGGAACGTTTGGAAAGTGGAAAATATATATTTTATAGCGGTATGACATTAGAAGATCTAGCCTATGAATTGGTAGATGAATGCTACAATCTTCCAGAATTCGCGTTAAGATATTTTGATTATGAAGCATACGCAAGAGATCTTGAAGCTGATTACACGGAAGTAGAAGGCGGCATAATATGTTTGAATTAATGCGCGAAAAACTTGAAAAGCTGAGCACCATTGAGGTGCTCAAGCTTGCATTTATTAAATTATATGTATGTTGTTCGTGTGTATTTTGTTTTTGGTTGATCTTATTTTTTGCATATTGCTATATATATACCTATTTGTAGGAGTTAAAAATTATGAGTGAACTTGAATTGTTAAAAAATTATGTGAGTACCCATCTGATGACCCATTCAATAAGTAGACATAATTAATGTCAATATAAGTAATAGTATAGCATTATCAAAGGATGGTGCTATTTATGAATTACAGAAGAAATAATAAAAGATTTTCAGTTGCTGGTCGTGGTGAATATCTTTCTACCTCTGATTTTATTGTTAAGTATTATACAAACTTAGATGCTTGTCGTAAATTTTTCTTTGACATGAAATGGCCAACTGGATATTACTGTGAAAAATGCGGATGTACTCACTATTACTTCATGAAATCAAAGAATTGCTATCGTTGTGCTCATTGCAAACACGATGAAAGACTATTTACAAATACAATCTTTCAGGATAACAAGTTGCCTTTGAATGTGCTTTTATATGGATTGTTTTTAATTTTCACATCCAAAAAGGGTATATCTAGCCTAGAACTTTCAGAAGAATTGAAAGTTAACTACAAAACAGCATGTCTTCTACAAACAAAAGCAAGAATATTAATGAAGAACTCGAATTCAAAGAAGTCTCTGGATTCGAGTTTTTATGAATCAGATGTGGCTTACACTGGTGCGCCATCTCATAATGGAAAAAGAGGATTAGGTACAGATAAGCAACCATTTTTAGTTGTATTATCAACAGAACAAGAAAATAAATATCCACTTTATATCAAACTACATGAAGTATCTTCTGATTCAGGAAATATAATTCAAGCATTTTTTGATCAATATGTAAAAATGTCTAATGAAAGAAAATTGAATACGGACGGAAAGTCAACTTATAACATCCTTAAAACCAGACTACAAGTGATAAATGAGGTCATCGATTATGACAAAGAAGATCATCGTTTGTATTTTTTGAATAAGATTATATCTAATTTGAATCAGTATTTATTACATGTATACCATGGAGTATCAAAAAGAATGTTGCCTCTGTATTATTGCGAATACGAGTGGAGATTTAATCACAGAAAGTGCAGATCCATCATGAATAAAATCAAGAATTATATTACACAGTCTGGAGTAGCCACCCGAAAAATGATTCGTGATTCTGTGGACCAATATGCCATGGCTAGAGGACTTGAAATTTCCTAGGGGTTATCAGATGGGTACTCACAAAAAATTATAATAAGATCCGCACAAATTTTAATTTTATGGTCGTAGGCTGCTATAGAAATTATGATGATATTTATGAGCAAACTTGCGAACTCATAGACAATTTTATAAACGATCTTATTTATTGCGATGAAAAGACTTTCAACGCGTATTGTTGTCAATTATACGATGATGCGAAAGTAACAAGCGGCAATATTTACCGCTATGTTATAACCGCATTCGATGATATCAGCTGGATGATATCGTTTGAGTAAAGGAGTAAATATATCATGACTAGATGGAAAAAAGAAAAAAATCATTTTAATTATTATGTTACGAACCAACGCAAAGCGCCGGTTATTTATATCGAACCTAAAAACACTCCAGATGCAAAGACTGAGAAGCTTTTAAAAGATAAAGGCTTTTCATTCGATTATAATGAATGTTTATACGTTGCAGCGCAAACGAACGAACTACGCTTATTTGTTGCGCACGAACTAGATAAAAAGTTTTCTTACAATGCTCACTTTATTATTGGATCTTTTTGCAAACGTTTTATAGATGATGATATCGAAAACATTATGAAAAATATCAGTACCGAACTATTAAATGTTTGGGATGGATATATTGACATTGAAAACGATAATTTATTTACTTTAAGAAAGCTAAAATCAAAAAGTTTGTTGGCTAGCTTCAATAGTTTAAATGGTCTTGTTACAACGTACCATAGAAACAAGCCTATAGATACATATAAATATAATTCGGGATCATTTGAAAAGTTTGGATCATGTGAAAGCAGCAGCAAGAAAAAAGTTTCTCAGCAAGATAAAATTAATGCACTTCTTGAAGAAATGCCATTTTAAAAAATAATATCCTATATGAAAGCGGTGAATGCCGCTTTTTGTTTTTGTTAAAAATTTGATTCTTATACAAGAATAAACTACTCTTTAGACATAAAAATGGGCGCTTACTCATACACCATAAAAGTAAATGAATAACGCCACACAAAATAAGCATATTAATTATAGCACCGCTTTTATAAAAAGCAAAAAAGTTGTTCTATCATCATTAAAAAAACGGTCATAACGGCCGTTTGTTTCTATTCACTTACACCATGAATGAAACTTTCAAGGTTTCTTTTAATATCACGGATTAAACTTCTTCTTGTCTTATAAAACTTACGTTCGCATGCATCCCATGAATTTGATTCAAAAAACTTGTATCGAATAACGTTCTGGATTTCATCGTCGCAAAGATCACATAAAGTTTCGATTTCATGCATATGTGCTTGCGCAAAATTTATATCTTGCTCGATGCGCTGCATATCGGATAAAACTTTATTCATGAGCGTGCTTGTTTCTTGTCCAGATGAAAAAACTTCTTTATCGTATCGTATCGCTTTTGGTGATCCAATTTGTAAAAGTTTTTGTTCACATTCATCTAATTGTTTTTTTAGCTCAAAAACTTCTTTTTCATATGATGCGTATAAACTTAGTTTTGCCCATAATTGAGAAACTTTTGATTCAATATATTCTCTACTATCCATAAAACTCCCATAAAACTTGTAAGATGATAGGAATGACAACTAAAACTTGTTTTTTATTCAACTTCCATGAGCGGTTAATAAGCGAAAACTCCATCGCAAAATCGCTTGTATCATATCCAGCAATCCAGAATATGAATAAACTTATTAGTGTCAATACCGTATTAAGCCAATCCATCCGGTACCTCCATAAACTTATCTAATTCATCGAATATCGTTTGAAAAACTTTTTTTCGCACTTCATTACCTCGTACAATCGTTGTTAGATCGTGTTCTAATACGGTTAAGATGTATCCGGCAATGGTTCCATTTTGTTCTTTTAAAACTTCTTCTGGCTTTTTGTTTCCTTCTTCGTCGAACTCCATAATAGCGCAATATGCGAATGATGCGGTACAAAAATAGGCTAAAAGTTTTCGCAATTCTTCTTTCGTTAAATACTTAGTGTTCAACTCAATTGTTTTTAATAATTCGTTATACATTAAAAGCGCCATCCTTTATCTTCTGTTCCGAAAGCGGTATTCATTTGATTGTTTTGCATATCTTCTGGAGTCTGCATTTGTTGTTGCTTTTTAGGTTCTAACGAATGCAGCTTTTCCACGCTTACTTCTGTAACATAAACTTTTTGACCATATGAATTATCATAATTTCGAGTTTGAATTCTTCCGTGTAAATCTACTAAATAACCTTTATGAAGGTATTGCGTTAAATAGTCGGCCGTTTTATTCCATGCTACACACTGGATAAAATCGGCTTCTTGTTGTCCATCTTTGGAAAACTCTCTATTCACGGCTAACGTAAATACACATACGCTTGTTCCACTTTGTGTTTTCCTTAATTCCGGCTCGGCTACAAGCCTACCCACCAAAACTACATTATTAATCATTTTCTGTTAGCTCCTTCTTGCATTTATTCAATTCCATTTGTAGATATGCGTTGCGATTTTCTAATGATTCAATCTTTCTAAACATAGCTTGAAGCAAGTTTAAACACGCATTCGTAAAATAAGTGCTTCTATAAGCATCTGTACTTCTTTGTAGCAACGTTTCATAAACTTTTTGGCCGTCCGAAGAATACTTATCGAAGCTATAATGGTACTGATTCATCTTTTATTTCCTTTACTTTTTCAATAAAAACTCTTTCAGATTTATGTAATTCCATGTAGAAAAACATAATCGCATCTATCATATTTGGAGCAACTACATCATCGACATAGATATCTCCGTTTGTTGTATTGTATTTGATTCTAAACTTTTTCATTTTTAATTCTTTTCATTTCTCGCTTAATTTTATAGCTTACGATCGAATTGATATCCTCATCTTTTAAATTACACATCAATTTAATTTGTCTTAACATGATCATTACGTCTGCAACTTCTTCACAAATTGAAGGAACGCAAGTAACATCTTTATGTTTTCTTAGCCATTTATTTAAGGCTATCGTTAATTCGGATGCTTCTTCCGCGTATTGTCTAACTTGTTCTTCGTCGCCATGAACACTTAAACTTTTGCCAAGCTGCAAATCATAATGTTTGATATATTCATCATTCCACAACTCTTTATTTACGTTCTGAACGGTTACTACTAGTGTTGTGATGCATGATCCTAAAATCACGCCTAATATTAATAAAATTACATTCATATTCTTCCTCTAATCATACACTTTTAAGAAAACAAACTCCAAGACGTAGGAGCTTGTTTTTTTATAACGCTACTAAATTAACCAATGGATTCTCACGACGGCCATGTACATACTGTATTGCGGTTGATTCACTTATATAACAACGCTGAGCTGCTTCTTTTATCGAATCAAATGTTTGTACGATTTTCCCATTTTCAATGACGCCACACTTTCTTTTCTGTCCGTTATTCTTTACTACAAAACGTATGTTTTCGACTCTTGGCTCTCCAACAAATTTCAACAAAACGCCTTTTGGAATTTCTTTACCAATAAACTTTTGATACATAATCCGCGCCAACGATTTTCTGTGACCGTTGATTTTTGCGTAATATCCATTACTTTCTTTTGTTAGTTTTTGGACATATTGCTTATTGTTTCTTTTGTCTAAACGTACGATCTTTCCGTCACGAGTTACATACCAGATATGTTTTTTTGATTCATCTACTTTTTCCATGTAGAACACTTCATTTTGTTCGTTATCGTTACGCTCGCAAAGGTAATATCCCTTGTACATCGAATTATTATTCAATGTTAATGTTCTTAGAAAAGATTCAATAGCACTATTGTTCTTCAATCCAGCATCTTCTACGAACTCTTTTCTTGTCATAATCCTACATACTCTGCCGTCATCATCTAATAACTCAAAATATACTGTCATTTTTTATCCTTTCTTGTTGATTTATTCTTATTTTTTCATTTTTAATGTTTTTAATGCGTTATTCATGTTGCTCTGCATGATTTCAAGCTTACAATCGCGCATCCACAAATCTTTATATGTGTTTTTGAATGGACATATTGAACAATCTCCGTATCCTTCGCAACATGCAGGAGCCAATTCTTTAAATGCTTCCATTGCGTTATAAAGTCTTGACTCTAATAACTCACTGTTTTCCATGTTATTACCTCAAAATAATCTTTTTTCTTCTATCCGACTCAATCTGTAGCCAATTCTTCGATACTCTTTATAAACCGGATTCCAGATTAACTCGCATTGTTGCCGTTCACTCGGCAAATATTTATCCATGATCTCCAATTGATTTTGTAAATCAATCGCATACGGACATCCTTTGCATCCAGTTCTTTGAAAGTTGAATGGCGGATAATATAGCTTACATAGCTTTATATTTCTTTCTTTTATGTACCATTCAATGAATTCTTCGGAGCATGGATTCAAAGGCTTAAATTTCTTTAATGTATGCGTTCTGTCAAAAACCACACATCCATCATGATTCTTTCTTTGTCCACCTTCGCCCATTCTCAATCCTAATATCGCAACACTTCTTTTTGATTCAAGCTCATATTGCGTGATTGGATGCTTTTTTAGCTTGAAGCAGCATCTATCACTTACTTTTAAATCAAACTCTTTTGTGAATTGATATCTAAGCATTTGTGGACATTTAAAATCATTTTTTTCATCTAGATAACGCATAACGGATTTTGTTTTTGAACCCTTCTTTTGAAACATTGATAGCTTGCAGCTATGCTCCTTTGATTTAAATGGATATCCATACTCATCGAGCATATTCTTTATATTCACGTTTGAATTAAAGATCACAAATCTATCATCCGATTCCTTGAGTTCTAAAACAAATTTCCGTATGTCGTTATATTCAATTCCAGTATTTATAAACACTCTTGGGATTCTATTATCTGGGATTGCTTCATCTATTAAGTGGTGCAAAACTGTACTGTCTTTTCCACCACTGAAAGAAATATAGAAATTTTGCTCTCCATACTTCTCAATTGTTTTTCTAATCACTTCTAAGCGATCATATAACTCTAATTCCAATTAACCAACCGATAACCTATTCGCTAGATTTTCGGTTAATTCACTGCTTGATTGTTAATCCATATGTTTAAATTTTATGAGCATTCATGTCATACAACGCTCAACCTAGTTTCACTAGGATAAGGCTAATTTTCCTTTCTAAAATAATGTAATTTGTTCATCCTATAAAAATCGAACATCGAACATTGGCTTTTGAGTTCTTCTGTGACATATGTCCAAAACAGTTTGGTAGCTGCAGAATAAATCTTTAGCTGCTTTTCTGCACGATGGCCACGATCTGACTAATACGCCATTTTTATATAGTCCGACATCTTTTCTTTCGTATTTTGGTTTTGCTAAAGCGCCAGTTATACTAGCGCATTTGCTTTTATCAACAACCTCAATCGCATCTAGTTTGAGTTCTTTTCCGTAAACGAGAACACAGTCATTTGAATCTAAATCTCTCTTTATAAAAGCTTTTGCATATATCCTAGCTGCATTCACTTCTTTGCCGTTGACTTTAACCATCCATTTTGTTTTATGCTTATAGTTCGCCAGCGTTCTCATGCCACCTCTTTTTTTCGTGTATCTCACTGTACAATCTGGAAATGCATAGTATTTCCTATCTTTTTCTGTGGTAAGAATCAAAACTGGCTCTTTCGTCAAATATCTCTTATCGGATGTTTCTTTTTCAATCAAGATACAATCTCTGTAAAAAGGAGCAAGTACCGATACATAGTAATCAAATCTAGAACGTTTCATTTTTAAGGTTGCCATAACTTCTAGATCCGTTACTTCCCCTCTGATATCTAATGGATCATTGGGGTTTTGCATCAAGTAAACAATTCCTTTTGTTCTCTTTTTTCTAAGTACTTTATATTTTTTCTTTTTCATCTACACTAATTAAGATTGTCCAAACCAATCATAGTATTTCCATCAGTAACCTTAGGCAATTTACCGTCCCATTTGTTGATCCATTGCTCTTGTAAGACTTCTGGAGTTAAAGCTTTTGTTTTAACTGCATTTGCGTTAGCTTCACCTTCTGCTTCAATCAATTTTGTTTCGGCTTCTGTTCTAGCTTTCTCTTGTTTTTGTTTAGCTGTTTCAACTTGTTTCTTAGCAACCGCTTCATCAGAAATTGCTTTTTCAATCTTTTCTCCTGCATCCAAATCTTTGATTGTTAGCATCTTCAATGTTACACCTTCTTTTTCAAGGTTTTCTCTTAAGATTTCAGAAGCTTTATTAATAATTTCGTTTCTCTGATCGCCCAACAAATCAATAATGTTGTAGTTGCTGCAAACCTCGTTCATTGCATTCTGAGCGTAGTTTCCAATGATATTTTCTTTTAATGCATCCATTGTTTTGTATTGTTTATATACTTTGAATGCATTTGACTTTGATACCTCATACTTTACATTCACTTGCATCTTGGCCCATTGAGCATCCTTAGTTTGAACCGATACTGATTCATCCGTTCTTTCTTGTACCGTGGTATCAATCTTGTAAATTTTATCTATGAATGGAGTTACAAAGTGCACACCTTCTTTTAAAGTGTTCTTTGAAGTTCCATTCAATGCAGAGTATTTAACTCCTACTGTATTCGATGGAATCACACAAATAGATTGTACAAATACCAACAAACCAAGCGGAATGATGGATAAGAAGCATTTTTTATTTACTTTGAATTCTTCCATTCCATCTTTTACTTTCTTCATTCCACAAACAAATGTTGCGATTGTTGCCGCTAATAATAAAACACTAATAATTAATTTCATCATATATTTTCTCCTATTTTTATTTCATTCATAATTTCTTTAAATACACTCTCCGGTAAAAGTATCGGATTGTTTGTTTCTACCGGTGTAATACCAGCTTCTCTAATCAACATTGAATCAGTCAAACGATCGTATACCCATTTAATCAATTTTTCGGTATCTTTTAAGCTGATCGTTTTAAAAGAGCTTTCACAATAATAAATGTTTTCATGCACTTCGTATATGAATCTATGTGCACTGAAATGCATGCATTCAATATCAGCACTAACATGTATATGGTCAAATTGCCTATATTTTTTATGATCTAGCTGATTAATGAATTTCTCGGCAAAATCCGCTAAAGCTCTAGCTTTTTCTAATTGCTTTGAAGATATCATTTACTGAATAAATTCCTTAAACACTTTGTGATATCTGTTGTCATTACCATGCATTTTCTTCATGAAACACATAGCTAATCCGGATTCCTTGCTATAAGTATCTCCATCTGAGCATTTAACAACGGTTTTTGTTCCATCCGTCCAGTAAACGATTGTTGCTGGATTATTGAAGATTGCTCGTTTTATTTTCGGATTTTTGGATTGTGCAAAAAACGGTGAAGTTAATAATTCAAGTGAGTATTTCATTACATCGATTCCGCAATCCTTTTCTCTTTTTGTTTTCACAAGACCTGAATATATTTCCGCTGCTTGATGTGACAAATATTTTTTTGCAAAGCTTTCAGATAAAAATTTTCCCTCAAAGCAACCAGATAAACATCTTTCGTCTAGACGGCATGAACATTTGATTCTATCTCCTTCTGTATACCCTTCAACTATAAGTTCTGGAAAATTTCCATATTTAACGTTAAAAATCTTGAATTCTCTGTTTATTACATCAAATCTTTCTAATTCGTTATGCATAAATTTTGCTATTTCTCTTATATTTAATTCCATTTTTCTTCTCCTATTCCTCGGCTATCACATAGCCGTCAATCATTGTTGTTTTTGTTAGCTTCATATCTAGGTTGTTGATTGTCACACCTAGCATGTCACATAATTCTTTAGATGTTAGGTATCTAACAATCCGTTTATAGTCTGGAGTCACTAGCATGAACATTCTTTTATTGATCATTACATCCTCTGCCGAGAATTTTTTCTCTCACTTTGTTAAATTCATCCATTACTTCTTCGTTTGATTTTGAATTTTCTTGTACATAAAATTTAGAATCAAGTTTAACATTCTCATGTTTATTCTTGCTTCTTTTCATATATTCATCATGAACCCACTTTTGAATCACAAGAGAATGATTCTTGTATTTCTTACCAGATGTTTCGATATATTCATCTAGTATTTTTATATGGTTTTCAACAATTTCTATAGAACCATACAATTTAACTAAGTGATCATACTCTTTATCAGTAAGCAGCACGTGTGAATATTCACCAAATTTATGTTTTTGCTTTTGCGTGTTCGGTATATATATATCTTTATCTATATCTTTATCTATATCTATACCTATATCTATATCTATATCTATATCTATATCTGGGTTTACCATTGGTTGCCGTTTGGTTGCCATTTGGTTTCCATTCTCTATTTTCTTAACAGATTTAGACATATCTAGCGTATAAGCGTTATTTTCTTTTACACCTAACATCTTTTTTTCATCAGTGTATATTGTCGGCTGATATCTATCTTTTCTAAGTGTGTTGTGAATCAGCCAATGCTTAATAACAATTACGCTATCTTCGAATGTGATAACGAATCTTTTAAGAATCAAAAGTTTCAAATCATCTTCGCTTGCACCGATCATTCTTGATATCTTCTTTGGGTTTCCAATGAATCCATCGTCATCTGCATGCATATTCAAGTGGAAATATAAACATTGAGTGCTTAATGGCATATCAAGAAATGCATCTGAATCTGTTATTTTTTGGTTAAACATTCGTTTTTTAGCCATTTTCTTTCTCCTTTCCATCGTCATAGCATTTGATTACACCTCTTTTTATGAAGTGTTCCATTTTCTTGTCTATTTCAAATGGTGACAAATGATATTTTTCAATGAATGGTTGCTCACCCATCGAGTGAGCTTCTATATGGTGATATCTGCATAATGGTAATGCTCGTTTGCCAATGTGCGATATCTTATTTCGGTTAAAACCATTACCAACATGATCTACGTGATGTATATCACTGTTGGGACGGCCACAAATCACACATACACGCCTTAATGCCATGATGTATGATTGTTGTTCGTTAAAGTGATATTCATATTGACTAATTATCGAACCTGATAATGGTATCGAATTGGATATGCACCATGTGATGATATAGTCTATGAGTTTGGCTGCATAAAGCATCGAACAATCAGAAAGTGATTTCACTTCCACACCGCGTGCCGTGCAATATTGTTCTTGCAGCATCAATCTTATGTAGTCTTTATCATCACCGGTATATTGTGCGATGTCATTACATAGCGCAAAAATGAAATGTCTTTGCGTTTGACTTATCTTTTTCTTCGTTACGACATCCACATTTACTTCTAACACCTCACCAGAGTTCAATAAAAGGTCATTTGAGGGAGAAATTGGCAAACCCAATAAAATATATCTCCCATTCTCTTTTATCAACTGTGGCACGTTTATGAAGCTCTGTTGTCATTCCATTTAATTTGTACGGAATCCTTTTGAGCCACTTCCATCGTATACAGTCCGTAAATACCATCCTTAATCATTTTCTTAGTATCTACTTTTGTCTGTGTTGACGGCTCTTTGTAGCTAACCGTAATAACATCGTTTTTGAAGATCATGTTCGCATTACCACGCATAAGCTCCAACAACTCATTTCTTACTTCCCTCTGATAATTGTCAATTTGTTCTTTGACTTTCTTATCTGCTTGCAAGCGCTCGATTGTTTCCGGATGAATGACAAGTTCGCCATTCACAACATCTGCATATTTACCCATTTTGCTTCTCCTTTTCTGCAATCATTTCACAATACACTCTATTCAACTTAACAAGATCTCTAGTTGATGTGATGCATCCTAAATCTTGCGTTTTAACTTTAGCCTTTTCTAAAATCTGCGCATTCATTTCCATTACATCAATTCCGAGTTCTGTTAATCGAGTTCTATTTTGAGCAACCAAACTCAATAGCTGCATTGTTGTTTCATCATCCGGAAGCTGATTATCCTTCGATACCATATGATCTTCATCATCTGAGTAGGGTTCATCTTCTCCGGCAAATAAATACAATCCTAAACCAAACATACCAATGTTCTTTACTAGGCATCGCATGATGGTTTTGTTGATTTCAAACATATTCACGGCTTCACAAGTTTTCGTGATATATTCATATTTTTTTAATGATTTGTTCCATTTTCTAAAAGAATACTGATATGGCTTATCTTTCATAGCCATATAGTCATAGTTGATGACCGGAAGCCACATTTCTTTTGTTTGACCCTTCACTGTGATACTTGTGAATACCATGTATCCAGCTATCGGATCATATAGATATGGCTTTCCATCAAACCATTTCACTTCATATTTGGCACTAGGATATCGTTTAAACAGTTCATCAAACGCCCATGCCCATGACAGATAAGATAGTTCATTCTTCTTCTCTACGTGCTCATTTACGTTGATTTCACGTAGTTCCGAGAAAACGCTATTCGCAGTCATTTTCATGCTCCTTGTGTTCTTCATTCCAACGCTTAGTGATATATTGATCAATTTCTTTTTTCGTAATAACACCACTTTCAAGCATAAGCTTTGTATTAGTCAATCCATGTCCTAAATAACTTTCGCAATCTAAACAATCTTCTAATTTGTGATATTTAAGATTGTGTTCATCTTCACACAAACCAAAGATGAGTTGTTTAAGTTTTTTGTTTGCTTCTTCTAAATCAGCTTTTTCTTTTTTTGATTGCTCCAATTCCATAGATTTCTTAGCAAGATCTTCATACTTTGCTAACTCCAGAATTACTTTACTTTCCATGTTTCCTCCGTTATAATTTAATTGTTAATCGAAAAGAAACTTGGTGGTGTGCTTAGCGCATCATCATTTTTTTATATTCAGTAAGTTCAAATGCTTTAATCACATCATCTGTAAGCCATCCCCATGACGGTTCTTGATGGATACAGTCTTTATTTGCCTTTAATCGACTATTCGTTGTAGACCACGATTTATCGATTAATTTTGCGATTTCTGCCGTTGTAAGATACGGCTTAGTCAATAAATATTTAACTTCCTCTATTCTCTCTGAATGTTTCATATTGATATCCTCCGACTTGTTCAAACATATCCATGTACATACTTAGAATGCCCATATTCATAATTGACAATAGAAGTGTGATAACCAACGCTATTAGCAACCATGCTTGGGCGGTTCGCTGCGTGACTTTCTGTTGATTGCCAAATTAATTGAATATGAAAACCAATAATCTAATCACATTAAATGA
>NZ_QSPK01000079.1 GCF_003436425.1 Eubacterium sp. TM05-53 | reverse complement strand
ATAGACATCATTAATGTCAGTTATATTAACAAGTCACCAATGTATCTGTTAAGCCTAAAGATAACTCATCGGCGTAATGCGTATGAATATATACAAGCATCACTTGTACTCGTTCTTGTCTTTCGACATCTTTTTTGTTTAGAATAAAATCGATTTCAGATAAACTCTTCACCAATTGTCTCCAAATCATTGTGATCAAAATAGAAACATCATATTCAAACATATCCGAACCATTTAAATAAATATTATAAATATCATACAAACATTTAATAATCTGATTCTTTTCCTTGATTCCATAACATCTTAAAAAATCCATACGCGTATAAGGCCATACATACTTATATTTCATTCGACTCTCTTTAAAGAAAAAAAGTAATTCTTCAGGAAAAGTAAGTGTCACATATTCTCCATCCTCACTCATATCGCTCGACATATGCAAAGCACCCTTATTAATAAACAATGCCTCTTTTTCTTTGAGCTCATACTCTATTCCATTCACCTGATAACTCACATAGCCCTTAGTACATAGCACAAACTGCAAGTCTTCATGCCAATGCAAAGACTTAAAGCCACTGCCAATCGGTAAATCACTATATTTTCTAACAACACAGATATTTATGGGAAATAATTCATCCGAATATCCGTTTATAATGTGTAATTTATTCTCCATAAATTAAATATAATACAAAAATGATAATATATCTATATTTTTTGACTATTTATCATAAGACAAAGCTCTATACTGTAATTATAATTATAAATGTATTCAGAAAATTTCTATCTGATACTCATGTTCGATATCCCATAATAAAAGATATCATCTTTCCAGTAACAAGTATTCTATTTAAAACGATTGAAAGGCATAAACTTCACAAGACAACAATACAAGCGTTTTAAATTAGGAATGCAATCTCTATCAAGCAGCCAATGGCTGTTTTTTTCGTATTTCCAAAGAAAAAGGAACATCACTGTTCCAATATTTCAATATCTACAATATCATCTATTTGTATTTGAATATTCTCTTTAAAATATAACACCTTATTCAATTCATCTATACGCTTAAAAGATAAAACGCTCTCCATGTACTGACCACCA
The DNA here is from genome assembly GCF_003436425.1 of Eubacterium sp. TM05-53. GTDB lineage: Bacteria > Bacillota_I > Bacilli_A > Erysipelotrichales > Erysipelotrichaceae > Holdemanella. The sequence continues at coordinate 7,826 of NZ_QSPK01000079.1, read as the reverse complement.
CTTTTTGTCTTATCCTTTTCAAAATAAGTGATTCTACATTTCGATTTCAAATGCATCAATTCAGTGATTTTCTCATTGATTTCAAGCTTTTCTTCATTTGATAAAATTCTTTTTTCCTGCGTGATTCTACCCTGTTCTATCACAGCTTCTTTATGACCTGTTAAAGCTGCAAAAGGTGCAAATTGAGCGGCACGATCTAACATCGGCAACTTGGGGTATTTACTTTTAGGACGATCCATTGTATACCATCTTTCATCCATTATGCCTTATGCCCTCCAATCAGCTCATTTCGCTCTTTGGCCTTAGCTCCCTTTTCAAAATCCGTTCCCTTTAAAATTGAATTCTTACCATACTTATTCTTTATTTTTAAAGTTACCTTTTGAAGATCATTTTCCTTCTTTAATTCTTCTTCATCTACATTTGAAAATAAATCCATCTGTTCAAAGCCACGATTCTTTTCATCAACCACTTCAACAGCTGCCACATTGATTCTTCGCACTAATAAACTAGAATCCACATGCCGGTCATATACATCTAATATATTTTGAATCATAATTGAATTCGCATTTGTCTTTTGAGATAAATGAACAATTTTATTTAAGCTTTTCGGCAAGACTCTCCCATAAAAATCAACCATCGTTTCGCCCGTATAATCCTCATTTACTTCATAAACAATAGTAAGAACCACTTTATTTGTCACCAAATGCTTATCCACCAAACTTAAAGCTAAAGATTCCACCATTTCCTTTACTAAAATCTTAGCCTTTTCTTTTTCATACCCACAAGATAAGACTTGTCCCGAACCTATACTATTCTTTTCTGGCTTATATGCCTTGATATCTTCAATCGTACAAGGTTCATATCCCCACGCATGATCAATCAATAGTTCGGCATTTACACCAAATGTCTTAAACAAAGCATCCTCATGTTCCAAGCTAAAGGCACAAAGCTTTCCCATTGTATCAATACCTAGTTTATGCAATCTTTTCTCATACCCTTTTCCAACACGCCAAAAATCAGTCAATGGCTTATGATTCCACAACAATTTACGATACCTATATTCATTTAAAGCCGCAACACGAACCCCATTCTCATCTGGATTTTTATGTTTGGCCACAATATCCATCGCCACCTTGGCAAGATATAAATTCGTACCAATACCTGCCGTAGCCGTGATGCCTGTTGTCTCATAAATATCTAAAATCATTTTCATTGCGAAATCTTTGGGTGTTAAATGATACGTATTTAAATATGGCGTCGCATCAATAAACACTTCATCAATGGAATATACATGAATATCCTGACTTGAAACATACTTCAAATAGATATTATAAATTTGTGTACTGATATCCAAATAGTATTTCATTCTTGGAGGTGCAATTAAAAAATCGACTTCAAATCTAGGATTCTGTTTTAAAATTTCATCATCTGCTGATTTACCATCAAAACGCAAAAGCCCCTTTTTCCTTTTAGCATTCACATCTCTAACCTTTTGATTCACCTCAAACAAACGACACCGTCCACCAATTCCATACTGCTTTAAAGAAGGCGATACCGCTAAACAAATTGTTTTTTCTGTTCTAGAAGTATCCGCCACCACAAGATTGGTTTTTAAAGGATCCAATCCTCTAGAGACACATTCACAAGAAGCATAGAAAGACTTTAAGTCGATGGCCAAATAAATCTTAGACTTCATGAACGCGTAATCTTTTTAAGAAGACCATTTAACTCATCTAATCCAGAAGTCACTTCATGCAATGTACTTCTTAATGTAGGAATCATCTGTTTCATTTCTTCTTTTACAGCTTGTTTCTTTTTTTTCTTCTGATATTTCTTCAAAATATTTATTATATTCATCTTTAAAACTCCAATCGCATCTGATACCAAACTACACCACCATGAACACTTGAGGATACGCCCTCATTTTTAAATCCGAACTGACTATAGTAAGGCACCAATCTATCTTTACAAGTTAACACTAAGCCTTTTCGCTTTTCTTGTCTAGCCAAATCAATCATCGCATTCATGATCTTAGCAGCATTTCCCTTTCTTTGATAATCCGGCAACGTATTTAAGCCAAATATCATTTGCCAATCCCCATCTTCATCATGCATAGAAGCATCACTATACATTTCATCCGTTAAATCTCTTTGATTTGTACAAAAACCATCGATAAAACTAATCAATCGATCATCTTCAAATAATAATAAAAAATGATTCGCATATACATTTAATCGTTCCTGAATCTCTTTTGAAGTTGCTGCTTCATTTGGTGGAAAACAAGTCGCCTCTACCTTAGATAAAATTTCTGCATCTTCTTTCGTTCCTTTTCGAATCATGGTATCACCTCCCGATAATTATACCAAAAAAGAAGTGATTACTCACTTCTTAATGCCTCTACAGGATCTTTTTTACTCGCAATCTTGGATGGAATCAAACCTGCAAGGATGGTTAATACAAGATCAATCAAAATCAAGAATATAGCTCCATTGACAGGTAACTTGGCAATATGGGCAACACCTGTCATATTTTCAACCACCATACTGATTGGAACATTTAATACAAGTGTAATTAAGATACCCAATACACCACTAATCAAACCAATAATAAATGTTTCTGCATTAAATACACGCGTAATATCTTTCTTACTGGCACCAATTGATCGTAGAATACCAATCTCTTTTGTACGCTCCAACACTGAAATATACGTAATAATACCAATCATGATGCTTGATACAATGAGTGATACAGATACAAAGGCAATCAAGACATAACTAATGATATTCACAACACTTGTTACTGAACTTAACATGGTTCCAATAAAATCATTGTATGTGATCACATTGCTCTTTTTCTGTTTCTTATTGTAATCCGCAATCAAATCACCCAGTTTTTCTTTTCCATCAAAACTTGAAGCATACAAAGAAATCTTTGTCGGAGTTGAATAATCTACAACACCAAGTTTAGTCAAATTCGAATCATACGTCGCATTGATATTTTCATTATACGTATTCATGTAATTCATCAATTCTTCTTGCGACATACTAGAAAGCTGCATCATCTGCTCATTTGTAAGATTAGACATGCTCATCTTTTGACCTGAAGCAAACTCTGTTTGCGTAAAGATATTGATATTTGGATTTGTCTTTTGTTCTTTTACAATTTGAGCATTCTCCGTATTAGATGTTACATACTCTTCCATAGCCTTTGTATAATACACACCACCCATTGTTGGTTGTGATACAGTTGAATCGCTTGGCTTAATAATTCCAACCACCTTGATTTCAGGACTCTTCGAAACAACATCTTGCATATACGATTCATTTTCACTTTGGTTAATCCATAAACCATTTACCTTTTGATATAAATCGCTATTTAGAACCAATCTAAACTTCAAATTTAAGATATCATCCACACTATACGATTCTAGATTTGTCTTTGAAATCTTGTCCGTCTCTCCATTTAAAATCTTTTGATAATTCTTAACCAATTCATCCTGATCCAATAATCCTAAAGAATAAAGCGCATAATCCGTAATTTCATTATTCTCATCGACCTCTAAAACCACCTCATTATAGTTTGTTGGCCATTTACCTTCAACAAGCTGATATTCATCATCACGAAGCTTTTTCGATTCAGGTAAAGAAAGCCATACTTGATCATTGGTCATAGCACTTGAATCCATAAATTGCGATTGAATCGACATCATATCTGACATTCCTAATTTATCCAACAAACCATTTGGCGATACTTGCACTAAGCCAGAATCTGTATTTTCATTGTAAACCTGTAAATTTAAATTATAATCATACTCAATTGCTTTCGCCGTCTTTCTAAATTCTTTACCCTTACCACTTTCAATATACGATTTAAAAGCCGATAAGTTATTCTTTTTTGAACTCGATAAAGATTCTAATACATCCTCCACATAAGGACGAGAATAGATTTTAGAATCCTTATGTTCTTCTGCCTTTTTCTTCATGCCCATCATCGTTGTCATTAACGTAGACATATCACTTGAATTAGCCTGAATCTCAATCGGATAACTGGCCATAGTATCATTTTCCATTTGATCAATATAAGACTGCATACCATGCGACAATGACATAATCAATGCGATTCCAATAATGCCAATGCTTCCGGCAAAAGAGGTTAAAAATGTACGTGCCTTTTTTGTCATTAAATTATTTAAACTTAATGAACAAGCCATTTTAAAAGACATGCCTGGCCTTTTTAATACACTTGTATCCACATTCATTTCTTGTTCATTAAAAGGATTAGAATCCGATACTAAAGAACCATCCTTTAAGCGAATAATTCGACTCGAATATTCATCTGCCAATTGCGGATTATGGGTGACCATAATGACAAGCTTATCTTTTGAGATTTCCTTTAAGATCTCCATAATCTGCACACTTGTTGCACTATCCAAAGCACCAGTTGGCTCATCGGCCAAAATAATATCTGGATTATTGACAATAGCACGGGCAATGGCCACTCGCTGCATTTGTCCACCCGACATCTGGGTTGGCTTTTTATGAATTTGATCCGAAAGTCCAACCTTATTTAAAGCCTCTATAGCTCTTTTTCTTCTTTCCTCTTTATTGACTCCCGTTAGTGTTAAAGCTAATTCTACATTACTTAAAACACTTTGATGCATGATCAGATTATACGATTGAAACACAAAACCAACCTGATGATTACGATACGTATCCCTGTCTTTATCACTATAATCCTTTGTGCTTTTTCCATTGATGATTAAATCACCAGAAGTATAATGATCTAAACCACCAATAATATTTAGAAATGTAGTCTTACCACATCCACTCTGTCCAAGTATTGAAACAAATTCATGTTCACGAAAAGAAAGTGATACACCTTTTAATGCATGTACAATTTCATCTCCTGAAACATAATCTTTCATAATATTTTTACATTGAAGCATAAAAAGTCCTCCATTTGAACTAATTATAGAAAATTATCTCTTGATTTTTCAATCGACTGATTTTAACATATTGTTATGAAAGCAACAGGTGTTGATTATGAACAGAAAAATACAAATGACAAAAAGATGTATTCGAGAAGCTTTATTCGAATGCTTAAAAGAAAAAGACATCAATAAGATTACCATTTCTAGCTTATGTGAAAAGGCCGATATCAATCGTTCCACCTTTTACAAGTATTATGGTAGTCAATATGATGTCATTAAAGAAATGGAGCAAGAAGTCATTAAACTAATCAATGAACAATTAAGTGATCAGCCAAAAGAAACTTCTTTTATCCAATTACTCCAATTTTTAAAATCCAACAAAGAAACCATCAAAATCTTTTTTGAATGCAATGTCGACAATGAATTTCCTAAACAAGTTCTAGCACTCGATTCCATCAACAATCAACTTGAGCAAGTTTCGCAAAACGATCCATACATCAAAAACTACATTCTTTTTGGATCCTTGGCAACCATCCAACAATGGATCGATGCAGGATGTATTGAATCTTGTAAAGAAATTGCAGATATCATCAATCACATTGTAGGTAAACTGGTGAATTAATCAAGAACACGGTTTTTGTATACTCGAATTGAAATCATCATAGAAATAAAATATAGAACAAAACTTGTAATCAATAAACCTACACTAAACATAATAGGATCTAATGTGTTCAATAATGATTCAATCGATTGAAAGAACTTAGGAATAAATTGATTTAAGAAAGCGAATAAGAAGGTACATCCAAACACAACCACAAATAAAACAATTCTTCCTTTTTCGTTGCCTTCCTTTAATTGAAAAGGCAAAGATAGAGCTAACAACAACAAAGCGGTTGATAAGATTATAAGTGTTTCCATGAAGCCACTTTTACTAAAACAACCTAATATTGTGACAAACACAAAACCAATCCCTGTAATAATCAAAGAAAACAAATATTTTTCTTTCACATAATCCGATTTAGAAATAGGTAACGTAAACAAAGTCTTTAAGCCGTGATTGGCTTCATCATACGAAATTGTAGATAAGCTTAATATCGCAAGAAACATCAAAATATAGCCTGTCGCAAATGAAATATCATTTATCCCACCAATGATTCCAATGCACACCATAAACAATATGACTTTCTTACTTTTTATCATCAACAAGAAATCTTTGACTAACAAACCCTTCATATAGTTTCCCCCTTGATCATATATTCCATCAAATCATCAATATGTGCTTTTTCAATGACTAGATTTGGATAGTTTTCTACATAAAATTGTCTTTCATTTGTAAGATACGTCGTGCCTATCCTTTTTAATGCATAGCTTAAATCCACAGTTTCATCTACACCCTTTAATAATGCATATGATTCTAAATCCTGTTCTTGTAGAATGATTTTTCCTTTTTCAACAAAGTAAAATTCATCACACAAGCCTTCCAAATCACTTGCGATATGCGAACTAATCAATATGGAAACCTCTTCATTTTGTTCCATATAATCCCGCAACAAATCTAACACTTCGTTTCGTGCAATCACATCTAAACCACTCGTTGGTTCATCCAACAATAATATTTTCGCATGAAGACTTGTCACAATAATGATCTTCAGTTTTGAAAGCATACCTGTAGAATACTCTTTTAATGGTTTCTTTGGATCCAGTTCAAATCGAGAAATCATAGAATCAAAATAATCACAATCAAAATGTGTATAGGAATACATTAGAATCTTTTTAATTTCAAGAACATTTAAAACCAAACTAAAACTCGAATCATTCCATACAACACCAATTTCTTCTTTATTCACTTGATTTGTATGTTTATCATCATCTTCAATTAAACCAAGATACAATTTAAACAAAGTGGTCTTGCCAGAGCCATTACGACCAATTAAAGCCGTTATTGTTCCTGGCTTTAATTCAAGTTTACAATCCAATTTAAAATCATTATATGTCTTTACAAACCGCATATTCTTATTCCTCCATCAAGATTTCAAATAAATCTCTAATTTCATCCTGTGATAAATCATAAGATTTCGCTTTATCAAGTACCTTCTCTAAATTCTTTTGGATCTCAACTACACGCTGCTCATGTACCAACCCAGGATTTACCCCCAACACAAAAGAACCCTTACCTTGAACCGTTCTACATAAGCCATCCGCTTCTAATATGTCATATGCTTTTTTAACAGTTAAAGCCGATATTTTTAAATCTTTTGATAGACCACGAACACTCGGTAAAACATCTCCTTCTTTTAACTTACCATCCACAATATTTTGTTTCACTTGATTCACAATCTGTTCATAAATAGGAATCATTGAACTATTATTGATAATAATCATTGTATCACCTTCTATATAACAGTATATATCAGTGTATATCACTTGTAAAGAAAAAAATTAGGATAAAACCATCCTAATTCAATGTCATCGTTAAACTATAACGTGCATATAGAAACTGAGCCGTACATTTAGCAAATTCTGCCCGCAGGTCGATGTTAAACTAAGCCGTGCATTTAGCGAGACAGAACACTAACCGTTAAAATACAAACGGGTAATAATCACTTGAAACGGTAAAACTAAAAACAGGTAACGTAATCTAGAATTGGACTAAAAAGCCGCTTCAATTTAGTCATTATCTGGTTTAATTTGGTCATTTTTGTCAAAATGACTAAATTGAATTGCTTGACACAAAAAAAGACTATATAAAAATAGTTGGTGTTTTCATGAAACTAAGTGTTACGTTTACGAAAAAGTTTGGCTTAACTAGAAATTTGGTGACATTGCTATAATTCTTCTTTTATCACTTATGCGAACAACCATTCGTTTTTCAAATCCTTTAAACGAGTGATCTTAT
>NZ_QSPK01000078.1 GCF_003436425.1 Eubacterium sp. TM05-53 | reverse complement strand
TGATTATTGCAAGAACACGTCATGAAACATATGATTATCAAGGTATTCAAGTTATTGATATTTGCAGATGGTTACAAAAAGAATGATAATTTAATATTTGTAAATAAATGTAAAATAATTTCATTTTTATCTTGCAAGTTTTCAGAAAATGAATATAATAGTTTACATAAACGAAGAAGAGAAGAAGTACAAAAGTAATTTTTCTTAAGAGAGATAACGGTAGGTGCAAGTTATTGAGAAATCTTTTGGAACGTGTCTTGGAGTTATTTAGTCGAAGGTTTGAGGCTAAATCGTGAATTCGCGTTAAGAATGAGGTGTCATCTGTATAGGCAGATGGAATTTTGGTGGTACCGCGTATATAACGTCCAATATATTTGGGCGTTTTTTTTATTAGAAAGGGTGTGTGTGAATGGAAAGTGATCGACGATATAGAATAATTTTTGATTTACACATGAAGAAAGGTAGGAATATAAAATGAAAAAAATTATTAAATTAGGTATGGCGGCTTTAACCGCATTGACAATGGCAGGATGTTCAAGTGAATCAGAGGATGTAAAAACAATTACTGTGGGGATTTCTCCAGATTATGCTCCTTATGAATCGGAAAATAAAAAAGGTGACATCGTCGGATTTGACCCAGATATGATGAAGTGTTTTGAAGAATATCTAAGTGATGAAGAAGGCGTAACTTATAAGTTAGAAATGAAGAAGATGGACTTTGACAATATCATTACACAACTTCAAGGTGATCAAATTGATGTGGGTATTTCAGGATTTACATATGATTCAAAACGTAAAGTAGAATGGTCAGATCCATACTTAGGATCAAGCCAGGTTGCTGTGATTCCAAAAGATTCAGATATCACATCGACTGCTGATTTAGAAGGTAAATCTTTAGTTGCTCAAACAGGAGCTACTGGTGAGGCTGCCGCAAAAGAAGTTAAGGATGCCAAAGTAACTGGATTAAAGAATGTACAAGATATTATGAACGCATTAAGTGCAAATCAATATGATGCAGCTATCGTTGACTTGGGTGTAGCTAAAAACTATGTAAAGAGTGGCGAGTTTAAAATGTTAGATGAATCTTTAATGGATGAACAAAACTATATCATTGCGAAAAAAGGTAACACAGATATGATTAAGAAGATGAATACATGTATTAAGAAATTCTTGGCTAGTGATGATTATGCTAAGTTGTGTAAAAAATATGATTTATCTCCATTAGAAACAAAGTAAAGGAAAAGTGAGGAAAGTGTATGTTTGTTGCGATTGATCAGGTATTTACATTAGAGAATATACTCTATTTGGCAAAGGGTGCGCTGTTGTCGGTTGCGATTGCAGCGCTTTCCCTTTTAATTGGTTTAGTCCTTGGAATTCTTGGAGCTAGTGGCAGAAGAAGTAAACATAAGGTGCCTAGAGCTATAGCGTTTGTGTATGTCACAATCATTCGTGGAACCCCATTGCTTCTACAGATTTTGATTATTTTCTCTGTTATTCCATCGATTTATACGGCATTTACAGGCGATGTATTAAGAATCAATCCTATCGTAATTGGTATGATAGCTTTAAGTATTAATTCGGGCGCATATCAAACTGAATTGTTACGTTCAGGAATCAATGGGGTTGATAAAGGACAATGGGAAGCTTGTGAAACATTGGGATTATCAAGTTGGAAGACAATGAAACTTGTCATTTTACCCCAAGCATTTAAGCGTGTGGTACCACCATTGATTAGTGAGTTTATCACATTGATCAAAGATAGTTCTTTGATTAGTTGTATCGGTGCAGTGGAACTTTTAAAGGGAGCTCAAATCATTGGGGCTGAATATTATGATGTTATGTCGCCATATATGTTAGCGGCAATATTCTATTTGATTATGACATGTATCGTTTCTTGTATTGGAAATAAAGTGGAAAAGAGGTTGGCTGTAAGTGATTAGAGTAGAGAATGTTTCAAAAAATTTTAATAAAACACATGCCCTAAAAAATGTGAACTTAGAAGTCAATAAAGGCGATATTATCTCGTTGATTGGTCCGAGTGGTTCAGGGAAAAGTACATTATTACGTTGTATTCATGGCTTGGAGCATGTGGATACAGGTAAAATTTATATGGATAACGAATGGATGAATCCGGATGATGAAAAGAAATTTCGTGCACAACGAAATCGTATGGGATTTGTCTTCCAACATTTTAATTTATTTCCGAATATGTCGGTTATACAAAATTGTAAGTTAGCCCAGGTAGAAGTGTTAAACAAATCGGATGAAGAGGCTGAAAAAACAGCTTTAGAGTATTTAGATAAAGTTGGATTGTTAGAAAAGAAAGACGCGTATCCTAATAACTTGTCGGGTGGACAAAAACAGCGTGTTGCGATTGCCAGAGCACTATGTATGAATCCAGATATTATGTTGTTTGATGAGCCTACGAGTGCATTAGATCCAGAAATGATCAAGGAAGTACTTGAAGTAATGAAAGATCTTGGTAAACAAGGTATGACAATGGTTGTGGTTACACATGAAATGGGCTTTGCGAGAAAGGTAGGAACTCGAGTTGTTTTCTTGGATCAAGGTGAAATTGTAGAAGAGAATACGAGTGAAAAATTCTTTGAGAATCCTCAGTCGGATCGTGCAAAGGATTTCTTGAGTAAGGTATTCTACGAATGAGATTGCCAGATTTTAAAGTCGAACAATGGATGAATGACTATGAAAATGATGCCATCTACAACATGACAGATACATGTGTAAAAGCACTTACTTTACAAGAATTGTTGGACCTGGAAGAATTTGATCTTTCGAATTTAACATTAGATTATGGTCAAATTACAGGGGATGTTGAATTAAAAAAGGAAATCTTATCTTTATATGAGCATGGAACAATTGACAATATCACAACGGCACAAGGGTGTTTGCAGGCCAATGAATTAGTGATGAATACATTGTTGGAAAAAGGGGATGAAGTGATTTGTGTTGTTCCTGGGTATCAGCAGTTTGTGGATGTTCCAAAATCAATTGGTTGTAAAGTGCACTTGGTTGAATTGGATGAATATGATTGGCAGGTTGGTGTAAAAAAGTTTAGAAAGATGCTGAATGCCTCAACAAAAATGATTATTTTAAATAATCCATCGAATCCAACGGGGACAGAATATTCTAACAATTTTCTAAATGAATTGATTGAAGTATGCAAACCATATGGTACTTATATTCTTTGTGATGAAGTATATCGCGGGTTGAATGACGAGACTTCTATAAGTGATTTATATGAGAATGGTATTTCAACTTCGAGTCTAAGTAAGATTTTCTCGCTTGCCGGATTACGTCTTGGGTGGATCAAAGCCAATACATATGTGATTCATCAAATCAATGTGAGAAGGGATTATTCTATGATTTCTACAGGTCCTTTAGTGGATAAATTGGGATGGATTGCCCTTAAGCATAAGGATGAATTGATTTTAAGAGCGAAGGAAATTATTTCATCTAATAAAACCATTGTTCATGAATGGCTTAAAGATAATCCTCATTTTGAATGTGTATTGCCTAGTGGTGGTACGGTGTGTTTTCTGAAATATTATTTTGAGTTAAAGAGTGAGATATTTGCGAAATTATTATTGGCAGAAAAAGGTGTTTTCTTTGTGCCAGGATTTTGCTTTGATAAAGAATACTATTTCCGCTTAGGTTTAGCTCAAGATAGTAAGTTGTTTAAGGCTGGCTTGGATGAACTTTCGAACTTTGTGGATGAACATTTGATTTCATGATAAAATGATTTGCGTAAGGGGGAATACTTATGCGAATTCAATATTTGTTGTGTGCATGTTTATTGTTGAGTGGCTGTACAAAAGTGAGTGATCTTACTGGTCAAAAGAGTAAGTCAACGGAAAAAGCACCGGTTACAGTAAAAAAGACAAATAAAATAAAGGTAATCGATTGTAAGAATGATTCTTCGCAACAAGTTACTTTTGAAGCTAAGGGGGATAAGATTCAAAAGATGACACAGAAGTTTGCGATGAGCTTTTCAGATTTAGGTATAACAGAAGATATGAATTCTGAACAGATTCAATCTAAGATCAATTCTTCATTGGATGATAAATATAATTCGATTGAAGGCGTTCATGTATCTACTGAATTAAAAGAACAGCAGGTTGAAGTGACGTTGGAAATGGATTTTAAAACAGCAAATATAGATACACTGATTGAAAGTGGCTTATTGGATAAGGGCGAAGCTCAATCGGATTATGTAAGTTTGAAAAAGACGCAAAGTGCTTTTAAACAAGAAGGATTTGCGTGTATGATAAAATAGCGGGTTTTCCGCTATTTTCTGTTTGAAAGGATGAGTTAAAAGATGCGTTATTATATTGCGGATACACATTTTTTTCATCGTTCGTTGAATGAAAAGATGGATCAAAGAGGCTTTGAAGACATTGAACACATGAATGAATATATGATTGATCAATGGAACAGTAAAGTTCGAAAGAATGATGAAGTTGTTGTTTTGGGAGATTTTTCTTGGGGAAACGCAAGTCAAACGGCAGAGATCTTAGATGAATTAAAGGGTAAGATTTATTTGATTCGTGGAAATCACGATCGTTTCTTGGATGATAAAAATTTTGATACTTCAAGATTTGTGTGGATCAAAGATTATGCGGAATTAAATGAGAATAAGCGAAAAGTAGTGTTGTCTCATTATCCAATTGCGTGCTATAACGGACAATATCGAAGAGATGAGGATGGAAATCCAAAAACATTTATGTTGCATGGACATATTCATGCGACCCAAGATCAGCAGTTTTTGGATGCGTATCAAGAGTATATTCATCAACAAAAACATCCAAGAATCAGCGATGGTCAATTGGAGGGTGTGCCTTGTCAGTTGATTAATTGTTTTTGTATGTACAGCGATTATGTTCCAATGACATTAGATGAATGGATTGAAATTGACAAGCGAAGAAGAAATATCATATAATTGTTATAACAAATTTATAAGGAGATCAAATTATGCATAAGTTGGATACAACGCCGGGTCATCTTCCTTACTATAAACAAATTAAGGAGTTCTACAAAAAAGATATTCAAGATGGAATCTTGGCTGTAGGAGATCGCGTTGACAGTGAAATGGAAATTCAAGAGATTTACGATGTTTCAAGAATTACAGCTAGACAGGCTATTCTTGAATTAGAGCAGGAAGGTATGGTGAAGCGTGGTCGTGGCAAGGGTACGTTTGTGACATACAGACCTAAAATCAAAGAGGAATTGTCACATATCCGTAGTTTTACAGATGAAATGACAGCTTTAGGAAGAATGCCGGGAACAAAATCTTTTCACATCACAAAAGAAATTCCGGATGAAGCTACAAGAGAATTGTTTGGCTTAGATGAAGAAATGATGTATTGTGTTCGAAGAGTTCGTACTGCAGATGATGTATTGTTGGTGTATTTTGTGTCTTATTTCCCTTTAAGTTTAAATATACCTTTGAATATGGAAGAACAAACACAATCTATTTATGAAGTGATTGGTGCACCGACAAGAATAGATGAAGAGTTTTCTGCCATCAATCCGAGTGAAGAAATATGTTTGGCATTGAAAATACGTAAGGATCAGCCGGTTTTAGCCCGTAAGCGTGTTTCTTATGATAAAAAGAAGAATAAGATGGAGTATACAATGTGTTACTATCGTGGCGATTTATATAGTTACACAATTTCAACGTCGCATAAATTATGATTTTAACGATTGACATTGGTGGAACCAATATTAAATATGGATTATGCGATGTGTCGGGAAATATCCTACAAAAAGGGGAATATCCTACTTTGGATACGGCGGATAAAATAGTTCAATCCATTTGTGATTTACCCTTTGAATATACTGGAATTGCGATCAGTATGCCTGGAATTTTGAATAAAGATCATTCAAAAGCTTTTATTACAGGTAGGCTTGCGTTTCTTTCAAATTATCCTTTAAAGGAAAGGTTGGAAGAAATTAAAGATTGTAAAGTGACAATTGAAAATGATGGTCGTTGTGCAACGTGGGCAGAGCTTGGATTTGGAAATTTGATACATTCAAAGAATGCTTTGGTTGTTGTTTTAGGTACCTATATTGGAATGGGTATAGTGATTGACCATAAGGTATATGAAGGTTCACATTTATTGGCTGGTGAATATTCAGATGCGCATATGGATACGGAAAAGACTTTTAAGAATACCATGGCGTATTGCTTTGGAAAAGATGGTCTTGAAAGAGCAACGGGTTTAACGGGTAAAGAACTTTTTGATCATTTAGATGATGAAAAAGTATATGCAGATTTCAACAAATATTGCCAAAATTTGGCTTGGATGTTAAATAATCTTCAATTATTATTGGATGTGGATACAATTTTGATTGGTGGAGGCATATCGGCACAGCCTAAACTCATTGAGTGTATCAAAGAAAATATGAATAATTTGAAACAATGGTTTCCTACATTGGAGAAGCCTGTTGTCAAAGCTTGTAAATTTAACAATGATGCCAATTTATTAGGTGCATTGTGTTACTACAAAAATAATACCGAGAATCATTAAATGTTCTCGGTATTTCTTACATAGAGGGGGAAGGGCATGAAATCGTTAATTGGTGATAAAAAGTTTTATCGAATGGTTTTGATTGTATGTATACCGATTGTGATACAGAATGGGTTTACCAATCTTGCCAGTTTATTAGATAACATTATGATTGGACAATTGGGAACACTATCTATGAGTGGTGTATCTATTTCAAATCAGTTGTTTCAAGTGTTTAATGTGAGTGTTTTTGGTGCAATGTCAGGGGCTGGAATATTCTTGGCACAGTTCTATGGAAGAGGAAATCGAGATGGTGTACATAATTGTTTTCGAATTAAAATGTTGATTGGTATTTTGATTTCGGTACTGGCCATTTGTATTTTTAAATTACTTGGACCTTCATTAATTTCTTTATATTTAAATGATGATCCAACAGATAGTTTGACAACATTGAATTATGGCATGCAGTATATGAATGTTATGTTGATTGGACTGATTCCATTTGCGATTACACAAGTATATTCTTCTTCATTAAGAGAAACAGGGAATACAGTTTTACCGATGAAGGCTAGTGTTATAGCCGTTATTGTGAACTTTTGTATCAACTACATTTTAATTTTTGGACATTTTGGTTTTCCTAGACTTGGCGTTATAGGCGCGGCAATTGGGACGGTGGTTTCTCGTGTAGTGGAAATGAGTATAAATATAGCTGCGGGATATAAGAATGAATATTTACAAGATGCGATGCGTTTGGATAAGATATCTGGTGATATATTTAAGAATGTGGTTAAAAGAGGGATGCCTCTTTTGTGTAATGAGATATTGTGGTCGATATCCATTGCACTTATCTCTCAATGTTATTCAACAAGAGGACTTGCGGCTGTGGCTGCCATCAATATCACAACAACAGTAACCAATTTCTTTATGATCATTTGTTATGCAATGGGAAATTCGATTTCAATCATTGTAGGTCAAAGATTGGGTGCTGGTGAAATTGAATATGCCAAAGACTGTGATTTGAAGATGGTATTTATGAATTTTATGATGTGTTTAGGTATTGGTGTGGCATTGTTTGGATGTTCATCCTTTATTCCTCAAATCTATAATACGTCTATAGAAGTAAAGTCATTAGCAACATCTTTGTTGAGAGTTTCGGCTTGTATGCTTCCAATTATTTCTTTGTATTATAGTAGCTACTTTACAATGCGAGCAGGCGGAAAAACATTATTAACATTCTTCTTTGATAGTGGATATACATTTATATTTACGTTTATGGTTGCGTTGTGTTTAACTCGTTTTACAAATCTTCCTATATTCAATGTGTACTTACTTGTACAATGTGTTGATATTCCTAAGGCAATATTAGGAATCACATTAGTCAAAAAGGGGATTTGGGTACATAACATTGTGAATGAACTTTAATGTTTCAAAGGATTCCAGTAATAGTATAAACTGAGATCCTTTTTCGTATTATGAAACCAGGAAGAAAAGTATTCTGGTTAATATAGAATTGTATAATGTAGATGAACAGATCAAGAATCATTTCTATTGAAAGAGAATCAATTGTTTGTTTAGTTATTCATGGTATTCAAGTCAGGATATAATATTCCTGGCTTTTTCTTTTTGCAGGCATGTAATGAGAACAAAGTCTTAGAGAAGAAATGATGCAGTTCTTTTTAGACCTTTGAGTCAGTTAGAAAAAACGTCATTCTTCCTATTTCTGTTTATGAATAAGCTTATATCTAAAAAGACGGTAATTGAATCAAGTCAGTATGTAAAACGAAACAATATGGAGCAGAAATTTGGAAGTTATCTCTACTGTTTAATGAAAGGAAGTATTGTATGGAAGGTCCAATAGTAAGCATTGATGTTTCCAACGGAAACAGTCATTACATGTGTTTTATCAAGAACAATAAACGTTTTGGTAAAGTAAATAAAATTGATCATGATATTGAAGGATTTAAAAGACTTCTAGAAGATATTCAGAAGCTGGAAGCTGAAACCAATGAAAAGGTATGTGCCGTATTTGAAGCAACCGGTGTTTATACAAAACCTTTAGAAAGATTTCTAAGTAAGAACAGTATAAAGACATATATAATCAATCCTTTAGAATCTGCCAGAAAGCGGAAAGAAGAAATACATAATAAGAAGACGGATAAGCTTGATCCAATATCTATTTCAAAAGTTTATTATGATAAAGAAGAAATGATGGAACTAAAAAAGAAGGATGAAACATATAACTGGCTCAGGAAAAAGAATCGATTGTATGAAGATCAGTTGAATCATCTTAGAAAATACAAGGTTACATTTCAAAATCAGTTAAGCATCTGTTTTCCGGGATATCTTGATTTATTTAAGGATGGATACAGTGATATTCCAATGACAATCCTAAAAAAATATCCACATCCGGATTTATTGAAGAACAAGAAGGCTGAAACAGTTGCTAGATATCTTGAGAAAAATACATGTCATACTCATAAGGTATCTTTAGAATATGCATTAAAAATAATAGAATTTGCGAAAAAGACATATCCCGGATGTGAAAAGGATGATGTAGAAGTTGAAATATTTA
>NZ_QSPK01000077.1 GCF_003436425.1 Eubacterium sp. TM05-53 | reverse complement strand
GTGACCTGCCGGTTAACAGCCGGATGCTCTACCGACTGAGCTATTCAGGCATTTGCTTTTCACTTGACTGCCTGTATATAATACCAAAAGATGTTGTGTTATGCAAGTACTTTTTTTAAAATTGTGATATATTATTTTCTATATGGAGGGATGGACTATGTTAGATGCGATTGTAATGGATATGGATGGAACTTTATTGGATCCAAATAATAAAATTTTACCAGAAACAAAAGAGGCTTTAATTGCTTGTCAAAAGCAGGGGACAAAACTTGTCCTTGCGAGTGGTAGAAGTTATACAAGATTACTTTCATATGCTAAAGAATTAGAGATGGATGTATATGGTGGATATTTATTAGAGGTAGATGGTATTGCGTATTATGATGTTCAAAAGGATGAGCGTCATGTTTTAAAACAGATGTATAAGGAAGATGTTGAGCCTGTTTTTGCGTATTTGATGCATAAAAATTGTGAGACAATGGCTGTATTTAATGATGGATTATTTGATTATATTCCAGATCATATAATGGAAAAGAAAAAGGCATTAAGAAATGCACAAGAATATCCAGAGGATTTTCCTTGGACGGGTGGTCCTTGGTCTTGGCTTGCAGATATGCGTGATGGTTATCCTAAGATTACATATATTAAGGATCTTAGTGAAATTCAATATCCTGTAAATAAGATTCAGACAATTGAGGATGAAGAGGTAACTACCCAATTGGCTTTGGATATTCAAAATGAATTTAAAGATCAATATGAAGTGTTCCGTACTTGTCCTAGAGAACTTGAAGTATTGCCTAAAGGATATAGTAAGGGAGCTACTTTAGTTCGTATGATGGATATGTTTGGTTGGGATAAGGATAAAGTCTTCACATTTGGTGATGGTGAAAATGATGTGAGTATGTTTGGTGTTGTAACTCATAGTTTTGCGATGGGCCAGGCTATGGATTATGTAAAAGAAAAAGCAGCTCATGTGACCAAGTCCAATGTGGAACAGGGTATTGTAGCTGCTTTAAAGGATTTTAATATTTTGTGATATAGCTAACGACAAGCTTCATTGTGTTTTCTACACCATCATAGTGTGTTCTTTCCATTCCGTGGCTTGCATGAACACCAGGGCCAATCAAGGCTCCTTTGATGTCGTTACCACCGCGTAATGCGGCACTGACATCTGAACCATATTGTGGGTAGATATCAACGGCATAATTAAGCTTGTTTTCTTTTGATAGTTCAACTAGACGAGTAATCATTTCGTAGTCGTATGGTCCGCTTGAATCTTTAGCGCAGATAGAAACGTCTTGTTCAGTACAAGCTAGATCTGTACCGATACATCCCATGTCTACGGCTAATAATTCTTCAACTTCTTCTGGAAGACAACTTGCTCCGTGACCAACTTCTTCATATGTACTGAACATAATGACTAAGTCTCTTTGAGGTGTAATGTTGTTGTCTTTTAAGTATTTTAGTACGCCCATTAAGGCTGTAGCTGAAATCTTATCGTCTAAGAATCTAGATTTAATGAATCCACTTTCCGTGATTTGTGTTTTTGTGTCAATACAAATGAAGTCTCCGTTGTTGATACCTAATTTTTCAACATCTGCTTTTGAGTGTACAACTTCGTCGATACGAACTTCCATTGTATCGTCTTTTCTTTCTAATGTAGAAGCATCTGGATATACGTGAACGCTTGGTGAACAAGAAAGAATGGTTCCTGTATATACCTTTCCATCACGAGTATAGATCTTACAATATTCTCCGTCCAATGTTGGTAAGCATGGGCCTCCGACTTTAGTGATGGCAAGTTTTCCATTGTCTTTGATAGAACGAACCATAAGTCCTAATGTATCTAGGTGAGCGCTCAATCCTAATGTGTGTTCAGAATCTTTTCCGTCTACATAGATTAATAAGTTTCCTTTTTGGTTACGTCCTGTTGTATAGCCTAATTTTTTAGCTTCTTCGTCCATGAAATCGATGGCTCTTTTTGTGTAGCCTGTTGGTGAATCAATATTCAAAATTTGTTTGGCGATGTCACAGACATATTCTTTATCAAATGGTTGCATATTTTAAAACTCCTCCTGTATGTATTATACGCTTTTATACAAATTCAAAACAATGTATTCAACTTTTTTTTCATTTTGTGCTATTGTACAAGAAAAGGAGGCTAATAGTATGGAATTAAATATAAGAGAAGAAAAATTAAGGAATTTATTTAAACAGTTTCAAGTGGAACATAATGAGAATTGTGAGACAGTATTTATTGATAATAATGATGAACATTTAGAAAACTATTTAAATGAATCAAATACGGTATATTTACATATGGTGGATTATGAAGTCAGACATCTTGATTTGAGTAAAGTAAATACAATATTTGTGAATAAAGAGTATGCGAGTAAATTAGAAAATGGAATTCAGGATGAACAAAGACTTCTAGAATTATTGTTAAATAAATATCCCAATCTTAGAGTTGTATTAATTACAGATAAAAAGGGTGCTTATTATAAAGATAAGGACATGATGATTTACCAGAAAGAATTGGCTTCTAATTTTGATAAAAATTTATTCTTAGTTAAATATATGGCTTCAGAATTAAAGGGTAATTCAGAAATGACATCTCTATATCGAGGTGTAAATCAGTAATATAAATATAGAAAAGACTACTAGATATGTTAGATTTTTTAAGACAATATTAACTTGAATTTACGTACGTCTTTGAAAAAAAGACTTTGGGAGAGATCAATCCAATGAAAATAACCTGCCATATCTAGTAGCAATTTCAATTATAAATGTCCAATGTGAAAAAGACATTAAATCCCAAAAATTTTTTAAAAAAGTGATCTAATATTGTTTGTCACAACTTAAATTGGTATAATTAAGAGGAAGAAAAGCTACGCTTTTTCCTTTATCCTTGGGATCGAAAGCATGAGGATATGAAAGTTATCTGTTTAGATAACGCAGAGCGCTAAATCCGTTGTGAGAGGTGGTTAGCGCTTTTTATTATGCCTGTTTGATATTAACCACTACATACTCACATATACCCTCTGTTCTTATAGGAAAACCCCAACCAACCAGGCCTGAACTAATGATTTTTGTGTGGTGCTTGAATGTTTCTTTTCCGTAATTACCGGCAAAATCGGATTGTAGGTGGTAAGAATAAGAGAGTGAAAACATTTGTCCGTTATGAGTATGTCCGCTGAGTTGAAGGTCGATATTGTTTTTAATATTTTCTTTTGTTCCTTGGGTTGATGGTCCAGGACGATGTTGTAGGTTTTGCTTGTAAGGTTGTAGTCTTTTGTTTTCTTTCGTTTTTTGTTTGTGTAGTCACTTCTTCCAATAAGGATAATGTTATTTAAATGTACTTCTTGATCATTTAGAATGGTAATGTTGTTTTTTGTGAATTTTGTTTTGCTTTTATGATTGCCATATACAAAATAAATAGGGGCTACTTTAGTAAGTCTTCCAAGTTGTTTAAATAGTACATTCATATCTTCTTTGGATGTGGATTCATAGACGAAGTCTTTGCCAAGTAGATAGAAATTTGGTTTTACTTTTAATAATGTATTTGTGATTTCTTTTGTTGTTGTGATGTTGTAGGATGTTTTATGGATGGTATACATATTCACAGAACCATAAGTTACGATGGATGTGGATATGATAGCTGAAAGAAGTATGCAGATGATTGGTTTTCTTTTCTTGAATAGGAATAATAATACAAGTAAACAGAATAAGGTATGTATAGCCCACATAGCTTGATACGTACGCATATTCCAACAAATTAATAGTAATGCGATACAGATGGTGTATCGTATTTTTTTGTTGGATTTATTATTTAAAAGATCATTTAGTAACATACATAACCCAATTTCTAGAATGAGGATTCCAATTTGAAAATAGATTATACTATCACTTCTTTTTTGCTTTATCTTACAGCATTGTTAGAAAGATTTCTTAGTTTATGCAGTATAATAAAGTGGGTGAGATTATGTATAAAGTATTGATTGTAGAAGATGATGAACTCATCTCAAAAAAGTTAGAATCGTTTCTTGAATCTTGGAATTATTCAGTTTGTCGAGTTACTGATTTTTATAATGTGATGGATGCATTTCATTCCTTTAATCCAGACTTAGTATTAATGGATATAACACTGCCTTATTTGAATGGATATTTGTGGACAGAAAAGATTCGTGAAGAATCCAAAGTTCCAATTATCTTTATTTCAAGTGCTACAGACAATATGAGTATTGTGATGGCTATATCTAAGGGTGCGGATGATTTTGTAGTAAAGCCTTTTGATTTAAATGTTTTGGCTGCTAAAATAACAGCTATTTTAAGACGTAGCTATGACTTTGTATCCAATCATAATATCCTTGAATATCAAGGTATACGCTTTAATTTAGATGATAATACAGTAAGTTTTCAATCTTCTCAAATTGAATTGAGCAAGAATGAGGCGAAGATACTTCGATTGCTCATGGAAAAGAAGGGGACGATTGTATCTCGAGATCGTTTAATGGAATATTTGTGGAAGACGGATTTTTATGTGGATGAAAATGCATTAAGTGTGAATGTGAATCGTTTGCGTAAAAAGTTAGAGAGTATTGGTATTGTGGATTTTATTCAAACAAAAAAAGGATTGGGATATAAGATATGAAGTTGTTTAGTCATTATTTAAAAGATCGAGCGTTCTTCATCACAATTTATGTTGTGAGTGTGTTTGTCTGTTTATGTGTATTTAAACTCTATAATTTAGAACTTGAAGCTTTTACATATGCCTTTATGCTTTTATGTGTATTGTTGGTGGTTTGTTTCTTGCTTGATTACTACAAATATTATAAGAAACACCAAACTTTATTAACACTTCAATCCAATAGTAATGTTTCTTTGTCTTGTGATCTTCAAGATTCTTCATTGATGGGAGAAGACTATCATAAAATCTTAGTGGCTATGAAAGAGTATCATGATGAGTATGTTATTTCTTCAGAAAATAAAATGCATGATCTAGAAGATTATTTTACGATGTGGGTACATCAGGCTAAGCTTCCCATTGCCGCTATGAAATTATTATTGGAAGATGAGAACTTAAGTCGTAGTGAAATTAAGTTACAACTCTTACGCATGGACCAATATACAGACATGGTTTTAGCCTATCTGCGCTTACATAGTACGCACACAGATTTCTTATTTAAAGAATTAGAATTGGATGATTTGATTCGACAATCGATTCGTCGCTTTTCTACAGAATTTATTCGTAAACACATTCAGTTGAGTTTTAAAGAAACCGGGGATGTTATTTTGAGTGATGAAAAGTGGCTTGTGTTTGTGTTGGAACAAATCCTTTCAAATAGTCTTAAATATACAAAAGAAAATGGTTTGATATCTATATATATGAAGTCTAAACATATTTTAGTGATTGAAGATACTGGTATTGGTATTAGTGCAAGTGATTTAAATCGTGTATTTGAAAAGGGATATACAGGCATAAATGGTCGTAGTGATAAAACAGCTAGTGGTCTAGGTCTATATTTATGTAAAAATATTTTAGATATGTTGAATCATAAAATAACAATTGAATCAAGTGTTGGCAAAGGCACTCGAGTGATATTGGATCTTACGCATTTTGAAGGAAGAATTGAGTAATCTTACAATCTTGTAAGATGAGTGTTAGCTGAATCGATGGCTGCATTTTTGGATTCTTTGTAGAATTTTGGTGTACATGGAGGTAATGAATATGGCATTATTAGAAGTAAAAAATTTAAAAAAAGTATATACAACAAGATTTACACAGAATCAAGTACAGGCATTGAGTAATGTGAATTTTAGTGTGAATAAAGGCGAATATGTAGCTATCATGGGTGAGTCTGGATCTGGTAAGACAACACTATTAAATATCTTGGCCGCTTTAGATAAACCAACAAGTGGACAAGTCTTACTACATGGTAAAGATATTACGCATATTTCAGAAAAGGAAATTGCGAACTTTCGAAGAGAACATTTAGGTTTTGTATTTCAAGACTTTAGTTTATTAGATAATTTTAATAATCGCGATAATATTTTCTTGCCTTTGGTTTTAAGCAAGAAGAAATATCCAGAAATGAAAGAAAGATTGACTCCAATCGCCAAACAATTAGGGATTGAAGATATTTTGGATAAGTTTCCATATGAAATTAGTGGTGGTCAAAAACAGCGTGTTGCCGTAGCGCGTGCCATCATCACAAATCCAGATCTAATTTTGGCGGATGAGCCAACGGGAGCTTTGGATTCAAAAAGTACAGAGGAACTTTTACATTTATTTGGAACCATCAATGAAAATCAACAGACGATCGTAATGGTAACCCATTCGACAAAGGCAGCAAGTCATGCGTCTCGCGTTCTGTTTATTAAGGATGGTAAGATCTTCCATGAAATATATAAGGGAAATAAAAATTTAGATCAGATGTACCAATGTATTAGTGATACGTTGACACTACTAGCTACAGGTGGTGTTCATCATGAGTAGAGCTTTCTATTTAAATTTAGCTGTAGATAACTTGAAAAAGAATGCGCGTACCATCATTCCTTATATATTAACGAGTGTCTTAACGACAATGATGTTGTATATGGTTGTTTCTTTGGCAAACAATCCGAATCTAAATGAGATGTTAGGGGCAATGACACTAACACAGATGTTAGGCTTTGGAGTTGTGATTATTGAAATCTTTGCGTTTATCTTCTTGTTCTATACATATAGTTTTTTAATTAAAAGAAGACAAAAAGAATTTGCGCTATTCTCTATATTAGGAATGGAAAAGAAGCATTTAGCTCGCGTATTGTTTTATGAAACTGCGATTACTTTATTTGTATCATTAGCTTTAGGTATTGGTTTAGGTATCTTGTTTGATAAAGCGATGTTTTTGGTTATCGCAAAA
This sequence comes from Eubacterium sp. TM05-53, assembly GCF_003436425.1. Classification (GTDB taxonomy): domain Bacteria; phylum Bacillota_I; class Bacilli_A; order Erysipelotrichales; family Erysipelotrichaceae; genus Holdemanella. Next base: position 2,282 of record NZ_QSPK01000077.1, on the reverse strand, counting down.
ATGATTGGTGCAGATATTGTACTTGGCTTCTACTTTTCTTTTTTTGGCATGAGACAATGCGCTCTTGTGATTGGATTGATTTATGTATTGATCTATTTCTATTCTATGATTCGTATTCATATTTCAAGTCCGATTGAATTACTTCATTCTGATCATATGGGTGAAAAAGAGCCTAAGGCAAAATGGTTTCTTTCTATTATTGGTATTCTTTGTCTAGGTATTGGATATTATTTGTCAGTTACCACAAAAAATCCTTTAACGGCATTCTATTTTTTCTTTGTGGCTGTTGTACTTGTGATTATTGGAACGTATTTATTGTTTACATCCATATCAGTGACCTTCTTAAAATTAATGAAGAAAAACAAGAATTACTATTATAAGACGAATCACTTTATTAGTGTTTCTGGCATGATGTATCGTATGAAACAAAATGCGGTAGGTTTAGCCAATATTTGTATTCTTTCAACGATGGTCTTAGTTATGTTGTCGACAACACTAAGTATGTGGACAAGTATTGATGAAATTGTGGATTCACAATATCCTAGAAGTGTAATGGGAAATGGATATGGGGATGCTTCCAATATTGATTTTGATGAAATGAGTGAAGAGCTGATTCGTATGGGCATTGTTCCAAAGAATCTTCTTGCGTATAAGAGATTGGATTATGCTGGATATTTAAAGAATGGCACTTTGATTACGGATTACCAGAATGAGGGGATGAATGCAGTAAATGAGATTCAAGAATTTTATTGTCTTCCACTAAAGGATATTCAAGATTATGAAAATATCAAGGGTTCTTTAAAGCCAAATGAAATCTATGTGTATTCCAATGTAGAAAAGGCTAAGGAGAAGACTTTATCTTTATTTGGAAAAGAATATGTTGTGAAGAAACAATTGGATCATTTGAAGATGGATGAAAATAATCCAAATGTGACAGAACATTATTATATTATTGTGGATTCAGAAAAGACTTTAGAGAAGATGCAACAAGATCAGATACATGTGTATGGCGATAATGCGAGTGCAATATGTGCTTATTATTCGTTTGATTGTGATGCGAATGAGCGTGAAGTTATTAAAAAGTTAGGTCAGAATGAGAATATAAACGATTTTATTTGGTTAAGTAAATCGGATCAGAAACAAGGTTTGATTGAATTATATGCAGGCATCTTATTTATTGGAATCTTCTTAAGCTTCTTATTTATTATGGCAACCATTCTGATTATGTACTACAAACAAATTACAGAAGGCTATGAAGATAAGGATCGTTTTGAGATCATGCAAAAAGTAGGCCTTGAACAAAGTGATGTAAAGAAGGCTATTCACTCGCAAGTACTAACAGTATTCTTTATGCCACTACTTGTTGCAGGACTTCATGTTTGTTTTGCGTACCCAATGATTGAAAAGCTACTTCATTTGTTGTTTGTGAGTGATGCATGGCTTTATATTCGTACGACAATATTCTGCTTTGTGGCTTTTGCCCTAGTCTACATTGTGATTTATGTATTAACTTCAAAAGTCTATTACGGAATTGTAAAGAGAAATGCTTAATTGGATATTGGGATTTATCTTGATTGGATTATGTATCTATATTTATTATGTGAATCATCATGGAATTTAGTACTCGAATAGAGTACTATTTTTCTTAGGTGATATATATATGTTTATAAATGGATTTGATATCTTATGGGATGAAATTGATGATTATGTGGCAGATATTAAAAGTATTCGAAGTATTGATCAATTTATGTTTACTAAGCCAGTCACTTTCTTTTGTGGCGAAAATGGTAGTGGTAAATCCACCTTATTAGAGGCTCTTGCGATTAAAAATGGATTGAATCCAGAAGGTGGAACAAGAAACTATAATTTTTCTACGTATGATTCGTATTCGAATTTGCATAAACATATGCGTTTGTGGCGTTCTAGAAAACCGTGGTACTACGTCAAGAAAAAGGACTCATAAAATAGATAAATTTTAAATTCTAATGCTTTGAATAATAATTATTCTCATATTGATTTGGTGATTCATAACCGCAATGGCTATGGATTCGTATTGTGTTGTAGAATGTTTCTATATATTCGAAACACAAATCATATGCATGATCATAATCATAAATCAAAGTACGATTTAACCATTCTCTTTTAATTACTGAATGGAAAGATTCTATACATGCATTATCCCAAGGCGTGCCTTTTTTTGAATAACTTAGAATCAATCCTGCCGTTAATTTTTTATAAAGTTTGCTTGTATAATGTACTCCTCTATCCGAATGTATAATTAC
>NZ_QSPK01000076.1 GCF_003436425.1 Eubacterium sp. TM05-53 | reverse complement strand
TTAATAAAGTATTTGTGTCCGCGCGACTTTAGGCGCGGGGAAATGGAGGAAATAATGAAGTTAATACCCTTTTTTAATGCTTGTTCAATCACTTTATTAGTAGCCACCCAACAAACACCAATCTTCTTTACTTCTTGATCATCATCACCAAATAAAACACGATCTCTAGTACAACGATTCCAACGAACCCAAGTACCCTCACTCTTTAAACATTCAATTACGTCTTTAATCTTCATGATTTTCAATCCTCTCAATAATTTTTCCAACTGATGATTCACATCATCAAAATCATCCGCCATAGTCTCTTTGTCAATTAGAGAATAGATATTTTTGTTACTGTATCAATTGACATCAAATCCTGAAACAATTCATTTTTCTGGTCAATCCACCTATTATTTGTATCAAAAGTCATTAAATCTAGATTCTTATCAATTTTTATTTCATTGACTTCTATACCATACTTCTCAAATATTTTGTATATTTCATCTTTGTCAGAAACAATATTAGTTTGAATCAATACATTAGGGTGATCAATTTGATTAAAGAAAGGATAATGAAATATCTTTTGAAGAATGACTAGAAATAATGTCGCAAAAACACCAATAAAAATCAATCCAGCACCAATACATGCAGCTATGCCAGAAGTAGTCCACATTCCAGCTGCTGTGGTAAGCCCTTGAATCAAATCATCTTTCACAAAGATTACGCCAGCACCAAGAAATCCAATTCCACTAACAATTTGTGCTGCCACTCTAGCTCCATCCGCCGTCGACACATCAAAAAACGCATATTTAGAAATGATCATAAACATTGAAGATCCTAGTGCAATAATCGCATGTGTTCGAATGCCGGCCGATTTATTTCGACTCGTCCTTTCATATCCAATGGCACAACCACATAAAGTAGCCAACACGATACGAAATATCCAATTTAAATATACTTGTTCTGAATACAAAATATCATCTCCAAACTTGACATAATACATTTGTTTTAGTTTACTTATTTTCTCTTCAGTCAGAACATACTCCTACCCCAAAAATTTGTCAATTCAAATTGAAAACATCCTAGAATTATAATACCATCCTAAATCATTCAATCTTTTACGACAGAGTTCTTATTCCTTCATTCCTATCTTTTTTCAAACTCATCCGTCATCATATTCGCCATTACTTTGAATATAATAAAAGCCGTCACATTATGCAACGGCAAGTCTTTTGTGAAACCTATATATATGAATAGCTAATAAGATTATTAATACAATCGACACGGTTCTATGAAGAATTAGCATTATTGGATGTTCAACCATAATTAATCCTAGTATTCCTAAAACAAAGGATACTATGGTTAATACAATTACTAGAATATACTTATAATCCAATCTCTTTCTATACAGGAACACGTGAATCAAAGCCAATACTAAGAATAATGTAGAAGCTAATTTATGAACTATGATTCCCGTAATTGGAACCATAATAGTCAAAACAAAGCTAATAGCTAATAAATAATTCAAAACCCTTCTCATACTGTCTTTACTCCAAACGTAAAATAAACCATATGAAAAATCCAAACAATCAATAAAACAATATTACCAACAACAATGCCCTTCAATCCCATCATGATAAATCCAATGCTCATTAATAAAGTTACTGAACACATAATACGAAGCTTTGCTTGTTTCGTCATACCACTCTTAATATTGTTTTCCCTATACAACTTCGTATTCTTAAACCAACCATCCAATCTTTCACTTGATTTTGCAAAACAAAAAGCTGCAAGTAACACAAAAGGAACCGTCGGAAGAATCGGTACTATGACACCAATAATCCCTAACCCTAATGATATGCATCCAATTATGATATATAGAATCTTTCTCATTATACCTCCGCAGTTAGATGTATCTAACTCATGTTCATTAAAAGAAGTCATCCCTTTGTTAGAGATGACTAACTAACGATTAGTCTACTGAATTTAAGACTCGTTGTCAACACAATCAGTTTACGCATGTGCTCCTCTATCTAGTTTATTCCGCTACGAGTTGGATGAACGAATGTCTTTTACTTTTTCTATAACAGTGTATTCCGTTACACTATCAATCAACAAATTTGCATAAACATTCCTTTATCGGTATAATACAGATACAGAAAGACTACTGGATACAGTGGTTCCTCTGAATTAATTTAGTGAAAAGACACTAGTTTAATCCGTTGGGTTTGGGTGAACTAGTGTCTTTTACATTTTTCTATAATCAATAATGTAATTCTAAGTATTTCTACTATGGCCATTAAACACATGGCAACATCAATGTACAGATAAATATACATACAACACGTCCTCCTACATAATCGGAATCTTTAAGAACTCAAGATATCATCCTTTTAATTCAGAGGGTTCACCGTTACTACATCCAGTAGCCAATTCCAATTATAAAACTTCAATGTGAAAACATTATTAAGTCGCATAAATTTCTAAAAAAAATTTTATAAACATTAAACAAGTCACCCGGTTATCAGGTGACTTGTTATATTAAATATTACTTTTCTGTAATTTTCTTAATTTTATCTGCGATATGCTTAGCATCCAACTCATAGTATCCAATAAATCCTTAGGATTACCACTTCTGCCAAACACATTTTGCATACCTAACATATATTGTCTGCATACGATTCCTTCAGGTGCAAATACTTCACTCACTGCACTTCCAACCCCTCCATCTCTTGTCAGAGATGTCTAACTGATGATAGTTTTCCGAATTTAAGACTTGTTGTCAATATTGAACAACCCTCTTTTTAAATCACAACACCATATCAAAAGATACTAATTTACACGAAATAATGTCTTTTAAAATTCACATTTCAAAAAATTCATGACAAGTTTGACCATCGTTTCCTTTTCTTCTGGTCTAGACTCTGCAATCATTAATGTAATTGCGACTAAAGCACTGTCTGAAATAATCTGTTTTCCATCGATAATCAGATGTTTATTCTTATTTAGAAATTCTAAGAATATGGATGCACCAATACGTTTGCAACCATCCACAAACGGATGATCCTTAATTAAAAAGTAAAGTAAGTTTGCAGCTTTTTCTTCAATGCTTGGATACAATTCTGTTTCAAAAACACATTGATAGATAGCCTCCAAGATTCCATTAAGCTTTCCATACTCTTTTTCAACACCAAATACAGATGAAAAGTTACCATATTTCATAGAATCAATCAATTCACGACATTCTTCATAACTTAAACGATAAATAGAAGCTATACCATCTGGTTTAGGTATAGTCCCATGATCATAATCATCCAATAAAGTTAATGCATTCGAATAGGCTTCAACAACACTTAATACTTCTTTCTCTTCAATATTAAGAGTCGAAGCAAGCATTCTAGATTGAATCGCGATTGTTTTATTTAAAACATCTAAACGTTTTTGATTCACTGCATAACCCTTTATCATGTAATCATGAAGAATAGATGTCGCCCATTTTCGGAAAATTACACCATTTTGTGATTTTACTCTATAGCCAACGGAAATAATCATATCTAAGTTGTAATAATCAATCTCTCTTTTTATATTTCTAGAGCCTTCTTTTTGAACTGTCGCAAATTTTGCGACAGTTGAAGAATCAAGTTCTTCTTTTAATGCATTATTGATGTGCTTACTGATTGTTTTAACATCTCTGTCAAATAAGGATGCTAATTGATTTCGATTTAACCATACAGTTTCTTCATTTGGCGAAACCGTTACATTAATTTGTAAATCACCATTTACAAACTTAATTATTTCATTGTTCATATGTACTCCAATCTTTTTATTCCAATGACCTTTATAAGTAATTTCTTCCTTAATTAACAAAATCTAATCAAAAGAACTACCACTATACCGTTTGCATAATCCCCTATTTAAAGCTATAATACAAGCAGAGAAAAGCTACTGGAAAAGCAGTGGCTGCTCTGAAATCAAATTAATGCTGAAGCACTAATCTTTTTCCATTGCGAGTGGTGATTAGTGCTTTTTGCATTTTTCTATAATAATCAATGTTACTTTTAGTATTTCTACTATGGCAAATAAGCACATAGCAACATCAATATGTAGATATATATACATAAGCTAGAAGGATCTACTTACCTGGAATTCAAGATTCAAGGCTTCAAAACTCCTTAACAAGAGGCAACCACCAACCACATCCAGTAGCCAATTTCAATTATAAAACTTCAATGTGAAAACATTATTAATTCCAATAAATTTGTTGCGATTGTTCCTATTTCATCTAAAACGACTTATTTTCATTGATTTAGATAGAGTTAGCCTTGACATTTAAATATATCGATTATTTAATATATATACGGAAAAGCTACTGGATACAGTGGTCACTCTGAATTATTTTAGTCAAAAGACACTAGTAATCCATTGTGCTTACGTGAACTAGTGTCTTTTACATTTTTCTATAATCAATAATGTGATTCTTAGTATTTCTACTAGTGCCATTAAACACATGGCAACATCAATGTATAGATAAATATACATACAACACGTCCTCCTGCAAAAAAATAGAAGGAACTGTCGAGAACTCAAGCAGCTATCATTTTTAATTCTAAGGGTAGCCGTTACTACATCCAGTAGCCAATTTCCATTATAAAGGTTCAATGTGAAAACATTATTAATTCCAATAAATTTGTTGCGATTATTCCTATTTCATCTAAAACAACTTATTTTCATTGATTTAAATAGATTTAGCATTGACATTTAAATATATCGATTATTTAATATACCTACAGAAAGACTACTGGATATAGTGGTTGCTCTGAAATTATTCTAATGCTAAGGCACTAGTCAATTCCTTTGCGATTGGGCGGACTAGTGTCTTTTGCATTTCTATAATCAATAATGTAATTCTAAGTATTTCTACTATGGCCAATAAACACATGGTAACATCAATGTGCAGATAAATATACATAAAACACATTCTCCTACATAATCGGAATCATCGAGAACTCAAGATATCATCCTTTTAATCATGATAATGTCAAGATAAAATTCGCCAAAATGGATCGCATTATTTTTTAAAAAATCTAATTTTCATTCAACAACACTTCTTTTAAAACTTTATTGATATGTTTATCAATTATGTATATGCTAAAATATAGAAAAGTAATAAGACAAAGGATACACAGTGTATGAAACAAATCAATTTTATATTTACCAAGAACGGATTTCATATTGATGAAACAAAAGAAGAGAATACTTCAAAATGGGCTGAATCATTCAAAAAGCACAAATATTTGGCACTCTATGAATTGGGGTTTGAAAACAATCTAAAGGGATTGACGCCGAGTGCTTTTTATTTGTATCAACTATCTTTGAAATTCATTGAACTTTTAAGTAATCGACCTGAACTAGAAGTAGCTAGAGAAGATACTAAAGTAGAAGCATCCAATGAAGACTTAGAATATTTAATGTCTATTATTCCTTTTGCGATTGGTACAGAATTCATTGATGAAAAGTGGATTCAAAACTTATTTGAAAAGTTAAATAATCAATTCTGTTTGGACATGAAATCATACAAGGGTACAGTTCAAATGTATCTTCAGGAAAAATCCCAAGATTTAAAAGTCGCAAAACGAATCTATTTTCACTTAGTCGAAAACGAAGAAGATGCAGACTTTCCATTTGCGTTTCTAGCGACGTATGCCACAAAAGACAAAGAAAATCGAATTGTTCATATGCCACTAAAACATGCACTCGTTGAATATAAAAATGATCAAGAACAATTATTGAATTTATTGTCCTGCCTAAACGTAGTAGCTCAAAAGAACACTTTGATTGCCCAATATATGGAAACCGGTGATTTATTTCATCCCATCAAATTAACGAGTAAAGAAGCCTATTCCCTATTAAAGAGTGTTCCTGACATTGAGGCTTGTGGCATTAAGTGTAGAGTACCAAATTGGTGGAAGAAAAAGTATTCTTCTGTAAAAATCAATGTGAATATTGGAGATACCAAACCATCCATGTTTGGATTTGATTCCATACTATCCTTACAACCATCTCTAATCGTTAATGGGCGTGCCCTCACAAAGAAAGAAATTAGTGAACTTTTAAAAATGGAAGAAGGACTTGCATGGCTTAAAGGCCAATGGGTAGAAATTAATCATAATAAGCTTCAACAACTTCTTGAACAAATGGAACAATATGATGGCACCATTACATTAAAGGAAGCTTTGACAAAAACATATATGTCTAATGATGATGATATTGATGTTGATATGGGTATACAGATATCAAATGGAAAATGGTTAAGGGATATTCTTGGAAAATTAAAGAATCCTTCAAAAATCAAAAACAAAGCACAACCAAAATATTTAAACGCAACCCTTCGCCCCTATCAAAAGAGTGGATACAATTGGTTAAATCAAATGAATGATTTAGGTTTTGGAGCCTGTTTAGCCGACGACATGGGACTAGGTAAAACACTTCAAGTCATTTCCTTTTTAGAGAAGATGTATGAAAAAAATAAAGATGGACATGTATTATTGATTGTACCTGCATCTCTACTAGGAAACTGGTCCAAAGAAATAGATCGTTTTGCACCTAAAATGACATATTATATCCTTCATGGAAAAAACAATATTGTACATGAAGACACATTCATAACTATTACCACATATGGAATGGCATTACGCAATGAATTTTTACAAGACAGAGTATGGGACTGTTTGATTTTAGATGAGGCACAAGCCATTAAAAATCCAGCAACCAAACAAACTCGTGCCATTAAAAAGATTCCAAGCCATATGCGCATTGCGATGACAGGTACACCGATTGAAAATGACCTATCCAATTTATGGTCCCTATTTGACTTCTTAAATAAAGGATTATTAGGTAGTGCATCTGACTTTAAGGAATACACAAAGAAAGTACAAGCCTATCCTGAATATATGACAAAATTAAAGATGATGGTTTCCCCATTTATTTTAAGACGTCTAAAAACAGATAAAACAATCATTTCAGATTTACCAGACAAAATGGAAATCACAGAACACGTGGATTTATCTAAACGACAAGTTGTTTTATATCGCAAGGAAGTTGAAAAAGCGGAACAAAAAATATTAGATTCTACAGGCCTTCAAAGAAGAGGTATTGTGATCGCGTTATTGACAAAATTGAAACAAATTTGTAATCACCCAGACCAATTTATTCATGATACCAACTACAATCCAAAAGACAGTGGAAAATATGCGATGTTGAAAGAGTTGTGTGAAACCATCTATGAGAAAAGAGAAAGAGTATTGGTATTTACACAGTATAAAGAAATGTGCGAACCCCTATCCCAATACCTAGAATCCATTTTCCATAAGAAGGGATATATTATCCATGGTGGTATTCCTGCTAAAAAGCGTACGGAAATCGTTGAAAAATTCAATGACGAAAATACATACGTTCCATATATCGTACTATCTTTAAAAGCAGCCGGAACCGGACTGAATCTAACAGCCGCCAACCACGTCATTCACTTTGACCGTTGGTGGAATCCAGCCGTAGAAAACCAGGCAAGCGATCGAGCTTATCGTATTGGACAAACCAAAGAGGTCTTTGTCCATAAACTCGTTTCAAATGGAACCATTGAAGAAAAAATTGATAAACTAATTGAGTCCAAACAAGAACTCGCAAATTCCATTCTTGCCACTGGACAAGAAAAATGGATTACCGAACTGGATACAAATGAACTAATGGACTTATTAAGATTGGACGTGTAGACTATGGCAAAATATTGGACAGCAAGCATGCAGTATTCGCAAATGAGCGTCGAAGAACTGCAGAGAAAAGCACAAGAAAGTGTTAAAAACGCAAAAAACAAAGGAAAAGAAATGCACCCCATTATTGTGGAAGGAAGACAAATCGCAAAAAGCTGGTGGGGCATGGCCTGGTGTAAAAATATTGAGCAATATGCCGATTATGCCAGTCGTATTGAACGAGGAAAAAGATACGTTCGCTCGGGTGCTGTTGTGGACTTACAAATTGTGAATGGTAAAGTAAAAGCTCGTGTTCAAGGAACAAGAAAAACACCTTACAAAGTGGAAATCAACATCAGCCCACTAAAAGAAGAAGTTTGTGAAGACATCATCGAAAAATGCAGTTCACAAATCCAAAACTTACAAGAACTTGTGAACGGACAATTCCCAGAAAGTTTAAAAGAAGTATTCCTATCCGAAAATGGATTGTTCCCAAGTCAAAGAGAAATCAGCTTCAACTGCAGCTGCCCCGACTGGGCCTTAATGTGCAAGCACGTGGCTGCTGTACTCTATGGAATTGGAACCAAACTCGACGAAAACCCATTCCTATTCTTTGAACTTAGAGGAATCGATGTCAACAAACTTGTAGACGTAACCATTAAAGACCACGTAGACTCCCTACTAGAACATGCCAATATGCCACCAACAGATCGCGTAATGGATGATTCATGTATTGAAACATTGTTTGGATTAAAGTAACGCACTAAAGACACTATCAAGTTAGTGTCTTTTACTTTTTAACATAGTGTCTTTCATTACACTATAAGCCAACGAATTTGCATAAACACTTCTTTACCGCTAAAATACAAGTACAGAAAGACTACTGGATAAAGTGGTCACTCTGAATTAAGGTCAAAAGACACTAGTATTTCATTGTGAGTAGAGTGAACTAGTGTCTTTTACATTTTTCTATGATAGTTAATGTAAGTCGTAGTATTTGAACAAAAGCCATTAAACACATGACAACAACAATAGTGTATTTCATTACACTATAAACCAACAGATTTGCATAAACACTTCTTTAACGCTATAATACAAATAGAGAAAAGCTACTGGAAAAGCAGTGGCTGCTCTGAAATCAAATTAATGCTGAAGCACTAATCTTTTTCCATTGCGAGTGGTGATTAGTGCTTTTTGCATTTTTCTATAATAATCAATGTTACTTTTAGTATTTCTACTATGGCAAATAGAACAAACGCAACATCAATATGTAGATATATATACATAAGCTTTCCTCCTGCAAAAAAATAGAATGATCTACTTACCTGAAACTCAAGATTCAAGGCTTTAAATCTCCTTAACAAGAGGCAACCACCAACCACATCCAGTAGCCAGTTTCAATTATAAAGGTCCAATGTGAAAACATTATTAATTCGTAAGCGTCAAATAGAGCCCATATTAAAAGAACGATCTCTTTGTGAAATAATAGAGCCACAAGGAGGTCGTATTTT